>JAITBC010000432.1 GCA_031283785.1 Tannerella sp.
GAATGGAATATCTACGGTGCACAAAACCCGCTCCGACCGATAACTCTTGTACTCGCTAAAGAAAGAACGCTCGACAGTGTCAGAGAAGCGCTTTTCGACAGACGAACCATCGGCTGGGCAGCAGGTATGCTTTGGGGACGTGACCCGTGGCTTCCGGCTTTGTTCAACGCATCGGTAAGCATCCGGAGCATTACGCCCGGAACGCTCGAACTGACTAATAACAGTTCGTTACCCATTTCCGTAACGCTTGGAGGCGTTATATTCGACCTCCAAAAAGATGTTAAAAGACAGGTTTATCGCGCCGCAAACGTTAAAACATTGACGGTAGCCAACTGGATGATTGGCATGAATAAACCTCTCGAAATACCTGTTAATGTATAAAGTGGTAAAACAGCCATGTTTAATAAGTTATAGGTCGTAACTCGAAAGAGGCATCGACACATTAATTGAAAGAGATGTCCGGCAAATTTGTTCGGTACCTCTTTTTCTTTATCCGGACAAAATTTTGACGGAGAGTTTTGTCCCGACAGAGATGTTGATACACACTGTAACTTAATTACCTGAATTTTTGGATAAGCAAACCCGTTTTTCACCTTATTTTAATAACAAAACAACTTTATATTGAGATATGAAATATGAATGGTGAGCGATGAGTGTGGGGTGAACTGACAAAACTCAGGTTATTACAAAAAAAATCTTACTGCGTAGTCCTGCCTTTGACTGTGGTAACCACATCTCTCTGCTATTGTTTGTGTATGCCTTCCGGTTAGCGCTATCTTTTCTCTGTAAAAAAACGTTTTTCATCCGCACGCGCTTGGAGATTGTACGATTTTCGTTTAATTTTGCATCCGGAAAAACGATTGTCAGGTTCAAAAATTCTTATCAATATATAACGATGAAACTATTAGACACGCAGTTAATGCATCCGGCCGATCAGATTATAGTCGTAATCAGCCGTATTTACAACAGTGGTCTTACGACTACTTCAGGAGGGAATATCTCTATCAAGGATGATAATGGGGATATATGGATTACGCCGGCAGGCATAGATAAAGGTTCGCTTACGAGGAAAGATATTGTTTGTGTGAAAGCGGACGGAACGGTCGCGGGACAGCATCGTCCTTCATCGGAATATCCGTTCCACAAGGCAATATATGAGATTCGTCCGCACATGTCGGCGGTCGTTCATGCGCATCCGCCGGCTTTAGTCGCATTCAGCATAACGCATCAGATACCTAATACGAATATCATTCCGCAGGCGAAAAGTATATGCGGGACGATTGGATTTGCGCCGTATGACGTTCCCGGAAGTAAAGATCTTGGGAAAAAGATTGCGGAGGAGTTTAAGAAACATTCCGAGTATAAAGCTGTTATTATGGAAAATCATGGAGTGGTTCTCTGTGGAGAGGATATGAAAGATGCTTATCAGAGGTTTGAGACGCTTGAATTTTGTGCACGTACGGTTATTAATGCCCGGATATTAGGTAAACCGAATTATCTTACGGACGAACAGATCGAGCAACATGACAAAGCGTTGCCGACTAATTTCCCCTATTTTATGAATGTGGCGTATCCGTCGGATGAACGCGATATACGCGATCAGATCATGAAAATTATTCACCGGGCATGTGATCAGGGGTTGATGATCAGTTCTTACGGGACGGTGTCCGTACGTTGGAGGGGTAATGATTTTCTTATTACGCCTCCGGGTATACCGCGTTGGGACATGGAACATGAAAATATCGTTCAGGTGAAAGACGGTAAGGTGGAAGCCGGTAAGATACCGAGCCGTTCGGTGGCGCTGCATCAGGAAATATATCAGTGCAATCCTAAAATAAATTCCATCATCCTGACGCAGCCGCCGAATATTATGGGCTTCTGCACGTCAGGCGTTAAGTTTAACGTGCGTACAATTCCCGAAAGCTGGATTTTCCTGAAAGACGTCCCAAGCGTGCCGTTCGGTGTCCAGTATGAAGACAATAAGCGGATTGCGGAGCTGGTGAAGACGTATCCCGCCATATTGCTGTCGAACGATTCGATCGTCGTTACGGGCGACGGATTGCTGAATACGTTCGACCGCCTGGAAGTAGCCGAGTTCAGCGCCAAATCGTTGATTATGGGAATGAGCATCGGCAAACTGCAACCGATATCGGACGAAGAAGTGGAAGCCTTACGCATCGCATTCCGTGTAGAGTAGGGGGGGGGCTGGGAGCATTTCTTGAACTGTTGCCGGGCTTCAGTTGCAGGCGGCTTGCGAAGTGACGGCGCACAGGGAGATGTTATTTCGCTTTTTCGACGAACAGTCCGAGGTCTTCGATTCCTTTCAGGTTATCGTCCCTCATGCCGTGGCGTATGCCGATTGTATATTTCCCGGTATCGGGGAAGATATAATGATTACGGAGCCGGAACCGGCTTTGGAAGAGCGTAATGCCGTTGCCGTTCCATTTCCCGAAATCATCGGCAAGCATACATTCTATCGTATCTTTTAACGAAGCGCCGTTCGGTTGCAATTCTTCGCATAGCAACCATAAGTTTTGATAAGCGTACATGTCGTTGTTGCGTACCTGCAACAGGATGTTGTAGGGTATGGAATGGTCTTTTATTTCAAATTCAAAATAATATTCCGATTGTTTGTCCCACACTTTGCTGCGTATGGGCATGAATTTGTTATAGACGGTATCGTTGTCGCATGAAACACAAAGACATGAAGCCGCAATAACGATGTTTAATATGTTGTTCGACGAAAATATTTTCATTTGTATTTGCTTTTTTATACCGTCATTCTCGCTTATGGACATTACATGTTTTCAATTCAACAGGCAACACGTTCCTGTTTTTTATTGTTGTTATGCGGGTTCATTCACATTGTGGGCTTTGTCTTTTTTGTTGCCGGGAGCGTTTTTTTCTTTTTCTTTTTCTTTTTCACTTTATCAAAACGTGAAATGCTGTCTCCTAAAATATCATTTGATTCGCGCTTGTCTTCTGTGACCTCCGAATCGTTCAGCAAAGAGAACGGTCTCTTGCCGTTTTTATTCATTTGTATGATGTCAAAAGCCCGCTGTGAGGATATCGTTACAAGGTTTACAGGCATATTTTTGTCGGTGGAATAAGTAATTTCTTTCCTCAGGATATCTGTTTTGAAGTGGTAATAAGTATTATCCGCCGTGAGAAGTTCTATTTTACGCGAAGGATGCTGTTTGCGTCCCTCGACGTAAGCGTCGACTTCATAATTAAGGCAGCATTTGAGTTTTGCACATTGACCGGCAAGTTTTTGGGGATTCATCGACAGATCCTGATAACGTGCGGCATCGGTGGCTACCGATATAAAACTGCTCATCCATGCCGAACAGCATAGTTCGCGTCCACACGGGCCTATTCCGCCGATTCTGCCGGCTTCCTGACGCGCGCCTATTTGTTTCATTTCGATGCGAACATGAAATGTTTCGGCCAAAATCTTTATCAACTGGCGAAAGTCAACCCGTTCGTCGGCTATGTAGTAAAATATAGCTTTATTACCGTCGCTCTGATATTCCACATCACCGATCTTCATATTGAGGCCGAGGTCTATTGCTATCTGGCGTGAACGAATCATCGTTTCGTGTTCGTGACTTTTCGCTTCTTCATATTTGTCAATATCCGATTGCCGGGCAAAACGGTACACTACTTTCGGTTCTTCATCGAAACGGTACCTGTTTTTTTGCATCTGCATTGAGACAAGTTTCCCTGTCAGCATCACCGTCCCGATGTCGTGTCCCGGAGAGGATTCTACGGCTACAATATCACCTTTTTTCAGCGGTAAATGATCCTTATTGAGAAAATATCCTTTGCGGGTGTTCTTAAATTGAACTTCCACAAAATCGGTAGCTGTCTGCGCTTCGTTGATATCGCATAACCAATCGTAATTATTGAGCTTGTTTCTTGCCCGGGAACAGCCTTTGACGCTCAATCCGCAGCAACAACCTTTACCATGAATAAATTTCATATTTTTCAGTTACGGTTAAATCAGATTATGCTTTTTGAAAATCTTCCGGATAGCTTCCAGCGCATAGTCCAATTGTTCTTTTTTATGGGTTGCCATTAACGAAAAACGTATCAGTGTATCATGTGAAGCAACGGCCGGTGAAAGAACCGGGTTGACAAATATTCCTGCATCAAACAGTTCCTTTACGATAAGGAATGTCAGGTCGTTATCGCGTATGAATAACGGGATGATCGGGGTGGCAGTGTTCCCGATCTCGCAACCCATCTGCCGGAATCCGTCCAGTGCATAGTTTGTGAGATACCATAAATGTTCGAATCGTTCGGGTTCGCTCAGCATGATGTCTAATGAAGCATTTGCAGCAGCAATTGATGCGGGCGTGCAACTTGCGCTGAAAATATATGTACGTGAATGGTGTCGCAGGAAGTTGATCGTGTCTGCATCGGAGGCAATGAATCCTCCGAGAGCTGCGAATGATTTGCTGAATGTCCCCATTATCAGGTCTATGTCTTTTGCGACGCCGAAATGGTCGCATGTGCCGCGTCCCTGCTTACCGAAAACTCCTATACCGTGCGCTTCGTCGACCATCACGTTTGCATTGTATTTTTTTGCAAGACGTACGATTTCGGGCAGGTCGGCAATATCGCCTTCCATGCTGAAAACACCGTCGGCAACGATGAGCTTTATCTTGTTCGGGTCGCATTTCATAAGCTGCTTTTCCAGCGATTCCATATCGTTGTGCCGGTATTTCAACTTGTTCGAAAACGAAAGACGCAGACCTTCTATGATAGATGCATGATCGAGTTCATCCCATATTATGTAGTCTTCGCGACCGGTGATACATGCTATGACGCCTGCGTTAACCTGAAAACCTGTTGAAAAAGTGATAGCGTCGTCTTTCCCGACAAATTCCGCTAATCGTTTTTCTAATTTTACGTGTATATCCAATGTCCCGTTCAGAAAACGTGAACCGGCGCACCCTGTTCCATATTTCTTAATGGCTTCTATCGAGGCTTCCTTTACTTTAGGGTGGTTTGTCAAACCTAAATATGCGTTCGAACCGAACATCAACACTTTCTTACCGTTGATGACAACTTCTATATCCTGATCGCTTTCTATTTCACGGAAATAAGGATATATTCCGGCCGCTTTCGCTTTCTGGGGAGCATCGTATTTTGCAAGTTTTTCTCTTAATAAGTTCATATTCAGTTTGGAATTATATTATAATATTCATATGTAGAGCCGTAAAGTCTGTGCAAAAATAATAAAAAGAAGTGATATCCGTATAATTTAGCAACAAAATTGTAATTTTGCCGCTAAATTATTGCAGATGAAAAGAGAATTGAAGAAGATATACGCTATTGTTAATCCGGTTTCAGGTACCGGGACGAAAGATAAGATACCGGATATGATAACGTCGTGTTGCCTCGAACGGGGTGTATCGGTGGATATCGGATATACCGGATATGTCGGCCATGCAAAAGAACTCGCCTTGAAAGCAATAAAAAGCGGGGCAGATTGTGTGATAGCCGTAGGAGGGGACGGGACTGTAAACGAAGTCGCTCAAAATCTGCTTTATACGGACGTTGTACTGGGTGTAATACCGAAGGGCTCCGGTAATGGTCTTGCGCGTGACCTTAATATACCGATGGATTCGAAGAGCGCCATTGATATTATTTTATCGGGGCATACCTCGAAAATCGATGCCTGTAAAGCGAACGAGAGAGTATTTTTCTGTACATGCGGAGTTGGTTTTGATGCAATAATAAGCAAAGAGTTTGCAAAGGAGAAACACCGGGGCTCGTTGACTTATCTGAAAGATATTGTCGGAAGTTATCTCAAATACAAACCTGAAATATATGAGTTGAATATTGATAATCGCACAATCAAAGAAAAAGCGTTTCTTATAACATGTGCAAATGCTTCCCAGTACGGCAATAATGCTTTTATTGCCCCAAATGCGGATATCAATGACGGCGAGATAGACGTAACGATATTGTCGCCGTTTAATAAGTTTGATATAGCTTCCCTGGCGCTGCAGTTGTTTACGAAAACAATCGACAAGCACAGTAAAATAAAAACATTTCGAGCAAAAGAGGCACATATCGTGCGTCGGAAAGCAGGCATCATGCATGTTGACGGTGAGCCGGTTATGGAAATGGAAGAAATTAATATCTCCGTGATAAATTCGGCGATTAATGTTTTCACCCCTGAGAACATTTCATTTGCGGAAGGCGTACAGCGGCGTTTAAATGAAGTCTTCCGTTTCTTTGAAGACAGGTTGCCTGCTCTTTCGAATCTTACCGGTCTTACGGGTAAAAATCCTTAACCGGTCGGGGCGGATCGGTTAAGGATCGGGTCGGTGAAACGTGCGGGCTGCCTCCTGCCGGGAAAAGTTGATTTTCGCTGTCGCAGGCTTTCGGTTTTGCTGTTGATTCTCGCTGTCGCTGTCGCTTCGTTGAGAATTATATTTCTTCAGTTATTCTGACAGGGCCGATCAGCCCGGAAGGCTCAAGGTGGATTTTTTCCGTGCGTACGCCTCTGAAATTGTTGTGCAAAATTATGTTTGTAGATGTAAAACGGTTATTGCCGTTTGAGATTTCATCTCCGGCAACCCTGTTGTACCACGAATTGACGACTTTTATTTTCAGCGTGTTGTCTCCCTTTTTCAGGTCTTCGCTTATGTCGACCCGAAAAGGTTTTGTCCAGACTGTTCCTTTATCTTTTCCGTTAATGTTCACAACAGCAATGCCTACATCTTTGACATCTTCCAATTGCAGATAGTATGATTTGTTTTTTTCGAGGGTGAAGTCAAGTGCGAATGTCTTATTATAAACAGCAATGCCGGAATAGTATTTGATACGTTCGTCGGCATGTTCGGACCAGTCTGTGAGTTCCGGGAACTCTGCCGATTCGGGGCCGCCCCGCTGAGGGTCGAAGTTTACCGTCCAGGGGCCGGTGATCTCTTTTATCGGGCGGTAATCGGCGTCGTTGCTTTCTTCCGTTCCCTGTCCGGTTACGGGAATCTGTTCGTTAAACATGACAAACGTGGAGCCGTAAGGTTCGAGGATCAGCGGAATGGACGTCAGTCCGTCTTTTTGTGAAAAAGCTTTTGCCTCCCTGATATTGCCTGTAAGCGCATCCCATATTTCAGGTCTGAAACCGGAAATGCGGAAAGAACATGTTATCTTTTGCCGTTCCTCCGTCTGATTACTGACGAAATAAACATCTTTTCCCGCTACGGTGTAGTGGATATAATCAAAATCGGTTTTACTTTCATTATCCATAATCGAAAAATCGGGTTTGATGTCGTTATTCATCAGAAATTCACGAGCCGAAATGCCCCACGCAACATGACCTTTGCCGTATGTCGTCACTCCTTTTCCGGATGTATCGTTTCCCCATATTTTGTCGGATAATCTCCGGAATTGTTTTTGTGCTTTGTCATTTCCGGTTAAACTTACATAGCGTTCAGGCTTATATCCGATGATAGAAGCCCCTTTCTGCAACAGTTCATCAACTTTTTCCAACGCTTCAAGCGATAATGTTTTATGGTCGGGCAGAATCAAAACTTCATATTCGACGCCTCCCGGCACAACTAATTTCCTGTTCTTTACTTTCAATTTCAGCAATATCTCCTCATTCGTGACATCATAATCGAAACCCGGCATAACGCCTGCCGGATCGGAATGTTTGTAAGGAAAAACGTTCGGCACGTGATCTCCATAATAATAAAGTGCATCGGCAATGAAATTTCCGTTTTGGACGATTACCTGCGTACGTATCAAATAATCAATGAAAGACGCTGATTCATTCCACCATGTAATTTGCGGATTGATGTGCGTGCCGGCGAAGTATTCCTGTCCCGGTAAACCCATTTCGGAGGGTGAACATGTGAATGTATGGAAATACAGGCGGTTAAGACCGGCGCAGATCTCGTGATCGAAAGATGATTTTTGGTCGCGCCACAACTCGTCGTTCCAATGCGGTCCGATCGTTGTAAAAGATTCGGCCCCGACAATTCTTTTGCCATAGATGTGCGCTGCCGATGATGCCTGTTTTAAAAAGAAGCGGTCTTGCGGGCGGGGACGATGTGGGGAAGGCGACCAGAACTCGCTCATGACGATATCGCTAAAACCGTAGTTTCTTATTCCGTCGAACGGTCCGGCATGCGGACCAGCAGATTCGGGTTGTATTCCCATGTTGTATTTGTGGGAAAGTTCCGCAAATCGGGCATAATGATTATTTGCAACAAGATCTGCCATCGTCTTTCGGAAATCGGCGAGGAAAGCATTCGAAGTATTTACGTCCTCAATAACATATCCGGCTGTTACCGGCAAATATATTAACGGATCATAGCCGCGGTATGACTTGAATTCTTCCCGGAAATCATCAGTCCAGTTCATGCCTCCACATTCCCAACTGTCGGTTTCCATATATTTAAGGGTTGTACCGACATGATCGCCCGAAGCTTTCAGGATAGGCTCAACAACGTCTTTCCAATAAAAGTCAAAGGCGCTTTCGCTCATGTAGTCGAGTACATGTCCCTGCCATTCATTGCTTGATGTCGATACTTCCGCTTTTGTACAAGTATAACCGATACGTATGATGCTCCATTCGCCTTCCGGCACATTCCAGACGAGAACGCCGTCTTTACCCATGTGTCGTGTAACATTAACGATATCTTCTTTTTTTATATTATAAGTCGTTTGCCCGGTCGTTTTATTGTCCGGGCGGGTGTTATCAAGCAGGAAACGACAATCGGGAGCCGATCCTCCCAGTTCGTGAAAAGCAAGTTTAAGATCTGTGAACGTTATCCTTTCGTTTGTGATATTTTCCTTTTTCAAAGGAAGCGCCAAAATGGCGATATCTTTATAAAAATCATTGTTTGTATGCGGGATTTCCAATGAAATATTTACGATAGAACCGCCGGTGATTTTCGTTTCTGCGAAAGTCAGCTGTTTGGCTGCATATTGTGGCGTGACGCGCGGACCGCCCAGATTCCATCCGCTTTGTATGTTAAAGCCTATTTCCAGCCCTAACCTTTTCGCTTCGTCCAGGGCGAAGACAAATAAATCAATCCATCCGTCCGATCCGAACAGAGGCCCGTCCGGTATATCTTTGTTACCGCGTTGATCGTGTCCTCCGGCATCGAATATCATTGCCCCATAGAAATTCCTGGATTTCATCGCTTCCAGATCTTTCGTAATAGCCTCCTTCGTTACATTCCCGTTAAGCCACCACCACCAACAATCCACTCCGTACAGGGCATTCGGAGATTTAAAATTGTCGGCCAGATATCTATAATCGACAGCCGGAGCATCCGGGTCGTTTTTATTATCGGCAACTTCGTTACAACAGATAAACGGCAGGAAAACCGTCATCATCAAAAAAAATCCAATCTTTTTCGTATTCATAGCAGTTTTTTTTACTTAGCGTCGTGTGATATAGTTAATTATGGTATTCTCCGGTTGATATAATCGTTCCTTTGCCGCTGTTTATTTCCGATGCTTTGGTAATTATCACCTGTTTGACACCGGCTTCAATTGCCCGGAATGAATTTTCCAACTTAGGAATCATACCTCCCTGAATGACTCCACAATTTTTATACTCCTCGAACATCTTTTTGTTTATCAGCGGGATAACGCTATTGTCGTCATTTTCGTCATAGAGTACGCCGTTTTTCTCAAAGCAGTATACCAGTGTCACATCGAATGATTTTGCCAGCGCTTTTGCCGCTTCGCAGGCGATTGTATCGGCATTGGTATTCAGTAGATTTCCTTTCCTGTCGTGTGTCAATGGCGACAGTACGGGAATAAATCCGCTTTCAAGCAACATCGTCAGCGCTTCGGTATTGACCTCTTTCACGTCGCCTACAAATCCGTAATCAATCGTATTAACCGGGCGTTTTTCCGAGCATATGACGTCCATATCGGCGCCTGTCAGTCCGATAGCGTTAACATTCAGCGCCTGTAAGCGGGCAACGATATTTTTGTTGACAAGTCCGGCATAAACCATCGTAACAATGCGTAAGGTCTCCGCGTCGGTGATACGCCGCCCCTCAACCATTTTACTCTCTATGCCGAGTTGTTCCGCCAGTCCGGTAGCCAGCCTTCCGCCGCCGTGTACAAGCGCTTTTGACCCTTCTATTTTTGAAAAATCATTCAGCAACTTAAAAAGCGTATTTTCCTCTTCAACAATTTTACCGCCAACTTTTATCAGCGTCATTTTTTTCATAATCCGTACATTTTGTTGACAAAATTACATAAAAATTCCGGATTCCCAAGCGTGTACGAATGAAAAAGTTTTTTTTCGTATAAAGATACCTGTGGCTGTCGGATATGAGAAAATAACGGATAATGATTCGCGAAAAATATTTAGTCGGATTTGTGTTTGGTTTTGTTTGATTTATTAATTATCTTTGCGGCCATTATAATTGTTCATAAATAATAGCCCGTGCGGCAGTAGCTCAGTTGGTAGAGCATTAGCTTCCCAAGCTAAGGGTCGCGGGTTCGAGTCCCGTTTGCCGCTCAAAATGCAAAACACCCCTTAAACACAAGTGTTTGAGGGGTGTTTTACTTTCAAAAAAGGCTTGTTTGTATTGTTTCGTGTTAACGGGCTATCTGCGCTGGATTCAATTTGTTACCACGGTATCATGATATTCCTGAAAATATAATCACCTTCAGTGCCTTCACTGTTATTGCTACTGTAAGCTTCCGCTTTGAATTTTATCAGGGAAAAAGAAGTCGCTTGCGAATGAAAGCCGGTAACCGTCATCTGCATCTTAACGGGCGTCTGTTCAGGGAATTTTCCGTTTATAGTATTGGCGCCATGTGTTTTTTTCTGTCCCCATATAATATTTACGGCACATTGATTTCCAAAATTGTCATACGCATCGTAGCTGTGATAAAAACGATAGTCATATATCTCCTCTCCGTGGTTAATCAGCAAAAACTCCAACAGAAACGTTTTGCCGTTATCTATCAGTTCGGAGTTCGTTACCTGCACTTCCATTCTCCGGCTCGGCGTCGATACGCCCGCTCCCCTTGTCGACTCCAACACCATCGTATTTCCAACTCCTTGGCTCTCCTCATGCTGCGGTATTGCGATATTCCGGAAAATATAATCACCCTCAGAGCCTTCACTGTTATTGCTGCTGTAAGCTTCCGCTTTGAATTTTATCTGAGAAAAAGAGGACGCCCACGAATCGAAGCCGGTAATTGTCATCTGCATCTTAACGGGCGTCTGTTCAGGG
This sequence comes from Tannerella sp., assembly GCA_031283785.1. The sequence goes on from JAITBC010000432.1 coordinate 11,235, forward strand.
AATTTCCCGTTTATAGTATTGGCGCCATGTGTTTTCTTTTGTCCCCATATAATGTTTACGGCACATTGATTTCCAAAATTGTCATACGCATCGTAGCTGTGATAAAAACGATAGTCATATATCTCCTCTCCATGATTGATCAGCCAAAACTCCAGCAGGAACGTTTTGCCGTTATCTATCAGATCGATGTTCGTTACTTGCACTTCCATTCTCCGGCTCGGCGTCGAAACGCTTGGTCCTCTTGTCGATTCCGACACTGCCATATTTACGATTCCGTGACTGTTCACAGGTATTCCCAGCGCTATGCATGTAACAGTTAACATGCCAAAGCGAACAGTTTTTGCTTTTATCCTGTTCGTAAAACTTTTCGGATTCGCCTCATTGTTGAAATGATCTCCACTTTCCATTACTCTCTTGTGTTGTTGCATTTGTTTTGAATACTGTTCCATAAAATTATAAGTTTAAATTACTGTTATTTCTTGCCTTTAACAACGACGCAACAAAAAGTATGAAGCATACCCATATTCCGACAATGACCCGGTTATAATATTTGAAAATTGAATCTCTCATAATTTCATTGTTTTCCAATCCGTGAAACTGCGTAGAGCGGATAAATCTTGATACTCTGAAATTTGCCGAAGTTTTCCATTGAACAGCGGATACCGTATTCGTATTTTTTTTCGGACAAAAATTGGAACATGCTCTGCATGGAACCTTTTGTTCCCGATCTCACCCCGACAGGAACGATATCGGCGTTACACTGTACCACATAATCGACTTCGGCGGAACTTCCCGGTTTTTCGCGTTGCCAGTAGTAAAGTAGCATGGGGAAATTGCCGGGTGCGGATTTCAGCAGTTCCAATCCAACGAACAATTCGGCCAAAGCGCCTTTATTCACCTGCTCCAAACGTTCGGCTGTAAGAAGTTGCCCCAAATCCAGGCGCAGGAAACGTTGATATATTCCCGTGTCTAAAATCAGGAATTTCCGGCGCTTCGCGTTCATTTCGGCAGCCGGAGGCAGACCGTTGGCCGATATGTGCGTCACGGGGTAGATAATACCTGCAAGCTGCAAGTTCCAGTGATTCTACACATTCCTTGATTTGCCAATGGTTAGCATCCTGAAATTGTTTCTTCTCAAAGTTGATTTCCGGAAAATAGTCGAATTGCCTGCCAAATTCCCTTACTGTCGAGGATTTTCCTGCTTGACGTGCACCACGCAACAGCAATGGTTTTCGGATACGGGAATCCTTCCATTCCTGCAACTCTCTGTCGATATTCCGCCCTAAGGAAGTGTTACGAAATAATCTGACTTTATTCAGGTAGAATTTTGTAATTCCATTCACCGTGAAATTCATTTTGACAAATATTTAATTCCGCTAATTGTTCATCTTTAATTTCTA
>JAITBC010000021.1 GCA_031283785.1 Tannerella sp.
TGTCTGGGACGCTATTTTTTAGGTATAGCATGGCTATTGTTAGATATTATGTATACACATTATGATAAAGATTAAAACACCCAAAACAAATCAGTTTTCGTTTGCCGGTTTTGAGAGCGAACGGATTAGCGTTGCCGAATTGCTCAATATATTGGGCGGCATCGAAAGAGAAAATGCCCCGGATGATATCACTGTGAAAGAATTGACTTTCGACGATGTTGTCTTTAACCATGTTATTCCTGTCCGGAATATAGAAAATACACAGTATAAACCATATTTCAGAAAAAGAGAAAAAAAATTCTTTCAAAAAACAACCTTTTTTCTCCAGTCCGGTTTTTTCGGACTCTGTTGTTGTACGTTTGCAATGGATTTAAGATTAAATCTAAGCAATAAATAATTATTGCTTTACTTTTTATTAATTATCAAATATTTATTATTATGATAGTGAAATCGAAAAATTCATAGAACAGCAAAGAGGATTTTATTTGAATTTTAATGCAACCATGGACAAGGATCTGTTTATAAAAATGACAACAAACGTTTATCAACATATGCCGGCGGAATTTTATTATGACTTTGGCAATCGCTCAAACAGAGAGATAGACATAGATAGTTTGGCAAGTGCATTATATGGAATATCGGCATTACTGTCCATTGATAGTCTTCGTAATTGGATGTTGAGAAATAGACAACAAAAATCTTGGGATAACGATCCTGCTATCCAGTGGGTAAAAAATATAAATCAAATGTATGATGAAAAAGTCTGGTCTTTTTTGTCTCCAATATCAAAAAGTATCGACAGCCTTTATAAAATCTATACTAATGCCTTACTTCATGTCTTCCCCGAAAAAAAAGTGTACCCTGATGCCAATCAGACATTACGCATATCTTATGGAAAAATTGAAGGCTATTCGGTTGATGATACTACACATTACAATTCCTATACAGATATCGATGGTTTGATAAAAAAAGCAGCATTGGGATATGAAGATTACAATATCCCACTTGAATTAAAAGATTTATATCTCCTGAAAGATTATGGCATCTATGGTACGGGGAACTCTTTGTCGCTCTGTTTTATTACAACTGCGCATACAAGCAGCGGCAATTCTGGAAGTCCTGTTTTCAACGGTAAAGGCGAATTAATCGGATTAAATTTCGACCGAAACTGGGAAGGTACAATTAGCGATATATTATACGATCCTGCAATATGCCGGAATATTGTCGTAGATACTCGCTATATCCTCTTTATAATGGACAAATTTGCAAAAGCAAAGAATTTGTTGAACGAGTTAACGATCCATATTGACAACTAACAAAAAAAATCATAAGTAATGAAAGTATCAATTACAATTTTAGGATTAATGCTGTTTACAGGGTACCTGTCTGCCCAACACCCGTTAACCGGCACAGTCAAGGATCGTGCCGACAACAGCCCCGTAGCCTACGCTACCGTAGCGCTGATGACGGCGGCAGATTCGAGTATCATTACCGGCATAACAACCGATACGGCCGGCATCTTCAAAATGGAAAACGTCAAGCCGGGTGACTATCTGGTACGAATTTCCTACATCGGCTATGAAACGTCGTATCGCAACGCCGGCGTGCCGCAGCAAAGCGACCTGGGAGAAATATTTCTGTCCGAAAGCGCCAACAAACTTAACGAAGTAGTGGTAACGGCCCGACGCCCGTTCGTGGAGCAGCATGTCGACCGCTATATCGTCAATGTCGGCAGCCATATCCTATCTGCCGGACGCGATGCGCTGGACGTACTCAGACACGTGCCGGGCGTACTGGTAGCTCCCAACGGATCCATTACAGCAATGGGCCATTCGGCAGAGATTTGGATTGACGGACGTCCTTCGCGTTTGTCGGGCGACCAGTTGAAAATGTTACTCACTTCTACACAAGGCGAAACCATCGACCGCGTCGAAGTCATCACCAATCCGTCCTCACGCTACGATGCTGCCGGAATAGGAGGCATCATCAACATTCGCACCAAAAAAGGACTGCAATATGGCATGAACGGATCCGTAAATGCAGGCGCCACAAAAAGCCGGGTAAGCGGAACCGAGGCCGGACTGCAACTTAACTACCGCAGCAGCGCCGTGAACCTGTTCGGAAACTATAATGTCGATCGCAGTCAAAGTTGGCAGAAAATCAGTCAGACAAACAGTATAAAAATGCCGGAAGGACTGATCACATTTGATCAGGAAACGCTTGGGAAAAGTCAGACTGCATCCATGCATCATCAATATCGTTTAGGAGCAGATTTCTTTTTCTCTCGAAACCGTACGCTTGGCCTGCTTGTCAATGGCTATGGTACCGGAAAAGACATTTCCATAACAGACGGCAACACGAAAATTACCCCGGCATACGAGAATGTAGCGCAGATGACTGTGCACAATCAGCTGACACAACAAACGAACAGGCAACAGGCCAATGCGAATTATCAGCAGATATTCCCGAAAACCGGCCGGCAACTCAACATAGACCTTGACTACGGGCGGTTTTACAGCAAACCGTTACAATCTATCGCTAATAATTATGATAATGAGGCCAAGACGCCTGTCCGTGACGAAGAACAGTTACGTCACGTCAATCCTCAACAGATAGATATCTATTCCGGCAAACTCGATTATACGCATCCCGTATGGGAAACCGGCCGACTGGAAGCTGGTGTCAAGTCGAGCCGCTCCAAAACAGATAATGATCTGTTATATGAAACATACGTCGACGGCCGCTGGGAAACCGACCACAACCAGACTAATCATTTCATCTATACCGAGCAGATTCATGCAGCCTATCTGAATTTGAGCAAATCCTGGGGAAAGTGGAGTGTGCAGGCCGGTCTTCGCGGCGAATACACAGTTTCCAAAGGCGAGCAGCGTACTTACGGAACCGTCTCGGATTCGTCGTATATTAACCTGTTTCCGAGCCTGTTTATCAATTACAGACCGGACAGGCATACATTGGGAATTTCGTATAGCCGCCGCATCTCCCGTCCGTCGTACGGACAGTTGAATCCGTTTGAAATCAAAATGGACGCCTATTCCTATTTTGCAGGCAATCCTTATTTGACGCCGGCCTATACGCACAACTTCCAATTCTCATACAGCTACAAGCAAAACCTGATGGCACGGTTATCATACAGCCACGTCTCCGATTTGATAGTCAATGCTCCGGTAGCAAGCGGCGAGGAAGCGCGTTATGGAGTAATCCCCGTCAATTTTGGAAGAAATCAAAGTTTTTCAGGAATGGTGAACTATCGTGTTTCTCCCGCCAAATGGTGGACGGCAAACCTGATGGTTAACGCTACATACGCAACCAACAACTCCGGTCAGGCACAGGATAACGAATATTTAAGTCGCGGATTTAGTTATAATATATCTCTCAACAATTCCTTTACCCTGCCGTATGGATTCTCCGCCGAAATATCCGGCTTCTATCTCTTCGGCCTGAAACAGGGATATTTCGTACTTGAACCGATAGGCAATATTTCGGCAGGAGTTCGCAAATCACTCCTTGACAACAAACTGATGATATCGCTCAATGTAAATGACCTGTTCTATACCTATAACGAAAGAATATCCGCTCAATACGGCAATATAAACTACAAAGTAGTAAACGACCGCGACAGCCGCTCCGCCTCGCTAAGCCTCCGTTACAGCTTTGGCTCAAAGACAGTTAAGGCCTCGCGCCACCGCACTTCCGGCATCGAAGAAGAAACCGGACGCACAAAAAAATAAAACATCCGCCAGTTACATCAGTTAACACACAAAAATTCGTGGAAATTCGTGAAATTCGTGGACAAAAAAAACTCAATATCATTAATTAAAACATCATCAACATGAAAAAATTATTACTAATCGCATGCAGCACGGGAATCCTTCTGACAGGAAGCATGCATGCCCGGACAACAGATTCCCACAGTTTTGTGAAACAGTATGCCCAAAAAGAAG
>JAITBC010000040.1 GCA_031283785.1 Tannerella sp.
GGATTTGGAGAACAATTTCATGCTGACGCGGCATGGCGACCGGCGCGTATGCACGATCAAACTGTACACGGTAAACAGTGTAGCCACGGACAACGAAGCCGTATGCCGCGAGACCGAAATATGGATAAACGACCTGATGCTGAAATCTACGCCTGTCAGCGGCAAGACGTCCGGCAGGGAGCGTTTTCGTTTTTTCCGGACGGCGAAAAACAAAGTCTCGGAATTGACGGACAAAGTAGAGAAAATAAAATGGATGGATTAAAGCCACTGAAAAGCCACTGTGCGACCGGAGGGGAAAAATTACGGATGCGTAATATATAGAAAAACGGTTAAATCTTTAATTTAAATTCAGCGTTGGATTTTGTATAACTAATTCGAGCGCAAAGGTACAGTTGTTGCAGTTGTTTCATGGTCATGTTTTGCAGGCCGAGCGTTTTCTCGTAATCGCGGATAAGCTTCGCGGTTTTTCTGCAGAGAGGCGTTATTTTCCTTTTTTTTACGATTCTGTCGGATATCATGATGTTGACTTTTTTTCAAAGGTAAGTAATTTGTATTGAAAAAAGCCCCGCCCGCGCGGGGACAGGGCTGACCTGTTGTGAAATCAGGTTGTCAAACAATAATTACACAACGGATGCAAGTTCGCGACTGATGGAATGTATGCCATCAATGATTTTCTGCCTTTGTTTAGGTCGAGGCGTCCTGTGTCCAGACGCGTAATGGCCTATTTGCCTTTCGTTGATGCCCGTGGCGCGGGCAATAGCCGAACGTGTCAGTGTGCCGTCGAGACTGTGCAGCAGAGCAGACGTATTTTTTATATAGTTAAGTTCATACTCTCCGGATCGGATAAACTCCGGAAGAACGTCTTCGTCCTGCGTGCGGCCTTCAATATGAAACTGCAACGCTTCGGCGAAACTCTTTTTTACGCCTTCGAGCGTCTTATTAGTAGAAACAACTACTCCTCCGATCATGTCTGCCGCCAAGCTGGCGCAGTAGTTTTTACCATACCAGCTGATTGTTACATTTACTTTTTCCATTTTTCTTTCTTTTATTATGCAGGGTGGCTATTTCCACCCTGCCTGTTTCCAAATACTGTTTAATAAAAACTGATCTAAAGCATCATTTGGTTTACCGCTTACGGTAACCTTTCCCTTTTTTACAGGATGCTTGAACTGGCGATGGTCTCCTTTCATGTTTTTCAGATATCATCCTTCCGCTTCCAGCATCTTTATTACTTCTTTTATTTTATACCTTTTCATTCTGTTCCGGATTATTGTTTGACGCTGCAAAGATAGTATATTTACTGTCTTTCTCCGAATTTTTCCGCCATTATTTTTCTGAACTTCACGAATTATTGGCGATGTCCTGTACCAATTGATATTTTTATAATACTTTTGCGACAAAACGATGGTAGAGATTAATGATTATTTTTGTCCCAATGAAAATTGTAAATGTTATGGACTTCGTGGTCAGGGGAATTTGGTAAAAGCAGGCAAGTATCGGAATGATGGAGTTGCACGACGAATCAATAGCACCTCAAAAAAAGATTTAGTCAAAAAATATAACGGCATTATTTTTTTTTCGAAATTATTTTTGTATTCGAAAAAGAATTGTATCTTTGCCGCTATTATTACATAATACCTAAAACATCACTTATGAATCTTCTCTTGACAAGAGATTTCTCTATAAATTTTAAAGTAAGCCTCCAGACGGAAGGTTTGGCGCGATTATTGCAGAGAGAGAGAGAGAGAGAGAGAGAGAGAGAGAGAGAGAGAGAGAGAGAGAGAGAGAACGCGCACGTATAACGCGCGTATAATCAAACATTTATTTTTTAACGAAAAAATGAAGCTGTCTTATTTTAAGATGGCTTTTGGTGTTTTATGTCGAATCCCGCAGTTTCGTCCGGAATTTATTTTATCCAAAATATATGAGTTAATGAACCATATGTTTAACATTTTAATCTTATCAAATTATGCCTATCGTATTTAATAAAGTGGAGCGGGCGAATCCTCAGGACAGGACATTGCCCAAAAAGTGGTATCCCACGCTGAAAACAATCAACCAGTTGGGAGAAAAAGAAGTAGCGAAGGAAATGGCTGACGAAACGACACTCAACCGCAAGGAAGCGGAAATGTCGATTGACCGGCTGGGAATCGTGCTGTTGCGTAACCTGCTGGGGGGCAACAGTGTGCAATTAGGCGACTGGGGTTCATTCCATCTTACATGCAACGGTGAAGGAAGTGAAACCAAGGAGGGCGTTACAGCCCACAGCATCAAGAGCATGAACATCCGTTTTACGCCGGGTAAAGCGTTGAAAGAAGCCCTGAATGGAGCGAGTTTCATTTTCGCGGAAGATCTGGTAAGCGGCAAGTAAAACTGCGGACGTTCGCGTTTTTCGACGCGGACGTTCGTTTACCCCCGATGCGAACGTCCGCATCCGGGAAAGCGAACGTCTGCGTCGAAAGCCGGGAATTTTTCCACCTGAAAATAATCATATCATTATAATTTTAAATTTATGCATCAAAAAATCAAAAACATCATGTTGTTATTTTGTTTTCTCACGACACAAATTGTTTCAGCGCAAAGTATCGCCGTTACCGGCGTCGTAGCCGATTATCTCGGAGAGCCATTGCCGGGCGTTAACGTAGTCGTTAAGGGAACAAATAAAGGAATTGTCACAGACGAAAACGGGAAATTCAACTTGTCTGTTCCAAGTCGTGACGCAGTGCTTGTATTTTCTTATATCAGTTATGTTACGCAGGAAATCACAGTGGGCGATCGCACTAATTTTTCCATAACACTTTCGGAAGACATAAAAGAAATCTCGGAAGTGATAGTGGTCGGTTATGGAACCGTGTCAAAAAGCGACCTTACCGGTTCGGTTGCATCTTTGAAAACAGACAATGCGACCGACAGGGCTATTACGTCTGTCGAACAGTTGTTGCAGGGAGCCGCATCAGGCGTTCAGATCACTCAAAGTACGGGAGGAACCGGTGCCGGTATGACATTTAATATCCGTGGCGCAACTTCAATCACCGGCAATAATCAGCCGCTTATTATCCTCGATGGATATCCGATAAATTCGGATAACTCGACAACTAAGGCATCATCGGGAAGTCAGTCCGGGTATCTGGAACAATTACCGGACGATAATGCGCTGGCAAATCTGAATCCCAATGACATTGCTTCCATAGAGATTCTTAAAGACGCCTCATCGACGGCTATCTATGGTTCCCGCGGTGCGAACGGCGTAGTGCTTATAACGACAAAAAGAGGTTTTGAGGGACGTGACAAAGTGGAGTACAGTTTCCGGTATGACGTCAGCCAGGTACCCAAGCACATAGATGTGTTAAGTACGGCTGATTATGTCAACTATGTTAATGAGGCCAGGGTAAACAGCGGTCTTGATTCGACTTATTCATACAGCCTGAATCCCTCCAGCGCCAATTATCTGCCGAATGTTTTAAAACAAAACACCAATTGGCAGGACCTTGTTTTCAGAGATGCAGCCGCTAAAAATCATCAATTGACCGTATCCGGAGGCAGTGATAAGATGAAATATTCTCTTGCACTCGGATATTACGAACAGGATGGTATTATCAAAAACTCGAATTTCAAAAGAGGTTCCTTGCGGGTCAACCTGGACAGGCAAGTAAACAACAGGATTAAAATCGGATTGAATATGAGCGGGGTTATGAGCAATAACAAGGCCGCTCAACAATCGTCCAACAGGGATGACCCTTCCATGTCTGTTATTTCCGGTGCATTAAGAACACGTCCTACATTAGCGCCTCTGACGCCTGAAGAAGAAATAGACCAGACGATCCAGGGCAATCCGCTTACTTTGATTGAACTGTCCGATGACCAGAACAAGATCACAAGGATAATAACCGGTCTCTATGGAGAATATAACTTGTTGGAAGGTTTGTTTTTTAGAGCACAGGGTGGTATAGATAACCAAAACGCGCACAGAGATTATTATAATCCGAGAGGCACTACGCTTGGAAATCTGGAAGGCGGTTATGCTTTTTCCGGCGATAACGAAGCATTCAGTTATTCAACGGAATTTACGGTGAATCTGAACAGGAAATTTAATAGAGTGCACAGCGTTAATGCCGTAGCCGGTTATCAATGGCAGCAATGGAATACGAGGCTTCAAACGTTGAGTGCTTTAAATTTTCCTAACGACAATATGCTATATTATAATTTGGGAAGCGCATCCTCATTCTCGGCTCCGACAACCCGGCGAACCGAAGCCGCATTAGCCTCCTGGTTCGGTCGTGTCGTTTATTCGTATGATAGCCGTTACTTGTTTACCTTTACGGGAAGAACCGACGGTTCTACCCGTTTGTCGGAAGGGAATAAATGGCATTTCTTTCCCGCTGTCGCTGTCGGATGGAATATTCACAGAGAGCGGTTTATGAGAGAGATATCCGTATTATCCCAGTTTAAGATACGCGGAAGTTACGGACTGTCGGGTAATCAGACGATCGGTATCGGAGCGACGAAGGCCTCGTTAGGAACAGGAACAGCCGTATCGAATCAGACTGTCGTTACTTCCTATTCGCCGAGTAATATGGCGAACGATGAATTGACGTGGGAAACAACAACACAGGGGAATATAGGTTTTGATATTTCGTTTTATAAAAACAGATTCCGGTTTTCTTTTGACTATTATAACAAACTTACAAAAGACCTCCTGATTTCCCTGACGATTCCTCCATCCAACGGTTTCACTACATATAATACCAACCAGGGGGAAATTGAAAACCATGGTCTGGAATTTGAATTGGGCGCTAATGTGTTGACCGGCGCTTTCGCTTGGGATGTTTCGGGAAATATTTCATTTAACAGAAATAAAATAAAAAGCCTGGGCGAATTGACCGAAATTATGGGTAGTACATTTATGGCTGTTGGCAGTCAAAGTCTTCATATAGCAAGAGTAGGACATCCCCTGGGCATGTTTTACGGATACAGGATAATCGGCATTTACCAAACTCCCGAAGAAGTAGAAGCCGACAATAATATCACTACGGATGCCGTTACACGCGAACCCGGGTTATTCAAATATAAGAATCTGAACGGCGATAATGTTATTGATGCGGATGACAGGGAAATAATAGGAAATCCGTATCCCGATTACTTTTTCGGGTTAACCAATAATTTCTCCTGGAAGGGATTTAATCTTTCGGTATTGTTACAGGGAAGTATCGGACAGGATGTTATCAATGCCCCGCATTTTTATCTGGATGCATTGACGTCAAGCAATTCTACTAATGTAAGAGCCGAAGCGTATGAAAACCGGTGGACAGGACCCGGAACGAGTAATAAATATCCTAAACCGGTTGGCAGCGGTTCGGCATTTGATTCCCGTTTTTCGGATTTCATTGTTGAAGACGCCTCTTATGTACGAATAAAAAACGTAACGCTATCGTATCGACTCCCTGTCGGTGTTGTATCATTTATCAACGACATTCGCTTATTTGCAACTGCAGGAAATATTCTGACTTTCACAAACTACACCGGATATGATCCGGAGATAAACAGCCGTGCCGGGAAAGGAATGATGCCTGGAGTTGACAGCGGGAGTATTCCGCAGTATAAAACATTTTCAATAGGTTTTAATTTAGGTTTTTAAGTTTAACAAATAATCCATTTAGATATCATGTTTACCAAGACAAAAATAATCATAATAAGCGCAATAAGCGTCATTATTGCAGTCAGTTGCAGCTTGGAGGAAAATATTTACGATACTCCAATGGCCGATTCGTTTATTAAAAGCGAAGCCGATGTCGCTTTTCTCGTAAACGGCATTTATGCTCCACTGATCGGCTTTAATTGTTATAAAACCACAGCTGGCTATTTACAGTTCTATACCGATGATAACCTGGCGATAACCAATGCTACTTATCAACTATATGCAAAGCGAACGATTGCCCCTTCCCATACGTACTTTCAGCCTACCTGGGGATCATTCTATACTGTCATCAAAAATGCCAATATAGTACTTGATATGGTTGAAAAGGAGGAAGTCCTTTCGGAAGATTTCAGGAAAAGGATTGTCGGGGAAATACGCTACATGAGAGCATTTGTTTATTTCGAACTTGTCAGGCTTTTCGGAAAAGTGCCTCTGCTCACGGAACCAGTTACGGGAAACTCGGACTTTTATCCGGAAAGGAAAAATATTGAAGAAGTATATTCACAGATTTTTACTGATTTTGAAGCAGCAATACAAACCTGTATTCCGTATAGTCAACAGCCGGTGGAAGAAGGAGGACGGGCGACAAAAGGGGCCGCTTTGGGCATGTATGCTTTGGCAAATCTTACCTATGCCAATTATCTTGAATTAAATAACAAATCTTCGGAAGCTATGCCCTATTATCAAAAAGCAGCGGCTTATGCGGATTCCGTAATCCTGTCAAACGAATACAGCTTGATTCCGAATTATTCCGATCTTTTTGATGCAGGTAAAGAGAGCGCAGCCTATCAGGAAGTGATATTCGGCATACAATTTACGAGAGACACCAAAGCGGCAAGCGCATCCTCAAAAGGCTCCGAATGGGCATACTATATGCAACCGTCCTCTCGCTATAATATATGCGGGAATGTGACGAACGGACAAGGTGCGGCACAGTCGCGTGTGCAGCCGTGGTTTTACGATTTATGCACTACGGGCGATTATACCGGCGATTACCGTTCGGAGTTCAATTTTCTCACCAGATGGAAATATCAGAATTCCGAGAACTATACGGTGACATATCCGCGCATTCCCAATACTGCGGCAGGCGACCGTTCTTCCCCCGAACAGTATCCGTACATGGACAAATATAAAGATCCGAACGGACTTCAGGCAAGAAACAATGAAAACGACTGGTTTTATTTAAGGCTTGCCGAAATTTATCTTATCAAAGCCGAAGCGCTGAACGAACTTAACAACGGGCCTGTTCCCGAAGCGTACGAAGCTTTTAATAAGGTCAGGGAAAGAGCGCGTAACGCCGACGGCGCGGTTCGTACAACTCCTTCCGATTTAACAGGTCCGCATACCAAAGAAGAATTTAGAATGAAAATATTCGATGAAAGAGGTCTCGAACTGTTTGCCGAAGGTCATAGATTTTATGATAATGTCAGGATGCGTTATATTGATAATAAAAGAACGATGATGGAATACCGGTATGACGATTTTTACGAAAACATGTCGGCCGATATAAAAAAAGCGCCTGCATATTCTTCCTCAACAAAAACATGGGGAACAGGCAGGGTCTATGTAAACAGTGTTGTTCCCTGGACGACCAAGTTCCTGATATGGCCTATTGCATCTCCTGAAATCGACAGGAATCCGAATATAACTCAAAATACGGAATACGGCTGGTAATAAAAAACGAATAACAATGAAATCAATAATCAAGTATTTTTTGTATTCGCTGGTTTTTATCCCTGCTATTCAGGCTATAAACTTACCGGCTCCGTTACAGCCTGTTGATGAAAAACGGGTTATGGAAATAATGACAATGCTGCCGGATAAGCCTGCCGGACTGGGAGAACCCTGCAGCGAACGCGAAGTCTGGGACAGGCTTTTAAATTCCGGTAAATATGACGAATTTCTGAAAGAAATGAAAAGTTTCACTTTTCCGGCTTTTAGCGATGAAGATTATTTTTCGCTGTCAAACGGAACCGCACCATCATCAGGACAAGGATTAAACATGATGCGAAACAGGGCGCGGGGGCTTGCATATCTTACGTGGGCGGAATGTCTTGAAAATAAAGGTGAATATATCAAAAAAACAGAAGATGGACTACTGGATATTATC
>JAITBC010000055.1 GCA_031283785.1 Tannerella sp.
TTCTCCATGACATTCCCCTTCTGATCCCGCCCCAGAATAGAGCCGAGATCAAACCGGAACCCGTCAACGTGCATCTCAATGACCCAATAGTGAAGGCAATCTATGATGAGGTTACGGACCACGGTATTGTTGCAGTTAACCGTGTTGCCGCAGCCGGAATAATTTTTGTAATAGCGTTTATTTTCATCAAGAATATAATAGATAGCATTATCCAAACCCCGAAAAGAATAAGTGGGCCCCAGCTCGCTGCCTTCCGCCGTGTGGTTGAACACCACGTCAAGAATGACTTCAAGTCCGGCTTTGTGAAGCTCCCGGACCATCTCCTTGAATTCGCGCACGCCGCCGCCCGGCGTTCTGTCCGAGGAATAGGAAATTTTCGGAGCGAAGAAACTCATGGTGGAATAGCCCCAGTAGTTGGCCAGCTTTTCTCCGGTTTTCGGATTTTCGCGGGTGATTTCTTTCTCGTTGAATTCGTGTACCGGAAGGAATTCTATACCGGTAATCCCAAGCTCATTGAAAAAAGGAATTTTTTCAATGACGCCCTTATACGTGCCCGGATACCGCGCCTGTGACGAAACGTGTTTCGTAAGGCCGCGCACATGGGTCTCGTACAGCACGCTGAAACGCAGGGGGTAATTCAGCGGCTGATCCCCCTGCCAGTCGAACGCATCGTCAATGACGATGCACCGGGGAAAGGTATACGTATTGTCTTTATAGGAAAAGGAAAGATCGAGCGCCGGATCGCCCGGATTGTACATATACGCGGCCTTTTCGTCCCAATAGGGAGAGTCGGTGACCGCCTTCGCGTAGGGATCAAGGAGCGCTTTGTACCGGTTGAAACGGAAGCCTTTTTCAGGCTGGAAGGGGCCGTCGGCTTTGTAAAGGTACAATGCCCCCGCTTTAAGCCCCGGTATATGACAGTGCCACACATCGCCGGTACGGTTCCTCACCGGATCGAGCAGCACGCCTTTGCACTCGCTGTCCGGGGTGTCGTTTTCAAAAAGCAACAGCGTTATCGCTTTGGCATGCCGCGAAAAAATAGAAAAATTTACCCCTGATCCGGTCAATGTCGCGCCCATAGGCAAGGGGCCGCCTTTTTCAATAGTAAAATCACCAAAAGCCATGCCCATACTATAGCATACCGGTGATTTTTTAACTAGAGCGTGTTCATGCCAATTGAACCGTTGGGCGAAAAAAGGAGCGTCAAAACGGGCGTATAAGGATTGGCCGGAGAACGGGCGCGTGTATCGCGGGAAGTATACGCTCTTGACGCGGCAATGGTCAAAACACGCCCGGCGCAGAGCGGAACAAAAACGGCGGCGATAGGGAAGAGCCGGGGGTCACGGAACGCGAAAATACGCGCCCTCACGGAGAGGAATAGGAGGGCGGCCGCCTTCGGGCAGTCCGGAGGGAACATCCCGGACGCGGGCGAGGGGCGATTGTTATCGAAAACCGTCGGAGCACGGGAACATACAGGCGCTCTCTTGACGGACAGTGCGTATGAAGACGGGCGGACACGGGTTATTACGGGGGAGTCGGGTATACTCCGGTAGTACCGCCGAAACGGAACCGCGTTCATCTATGGGAGTATGATCGGGCATTGTATAAACGGCGGAACGAGACAGGGCGGGAAAAACTTTTTTGGCGCGCCCCTCCAATCCCGTGCGCGGGTTCTCCGTACGGGAACACCGGCAGCAAGATACCGGGCCGGCAAGCGCAAAGCCTAGTCAGGCTTGCTCGCAAGCCTGACTAGGCTGTGTGCGCGTTTCTTCAGGTTCTTCGTCCTCGGTTTCCCGGCGTTTCCGGCTCTTATTGGGGTAGGCCGCCTTCAATTGCTCGTAGGCGGCGCGAGCTTCGGGAACGTTCCGGTCGGCGGCGGCCTTGAAATCGGCGTAGACTTCGAGGGCGTGGTGCGCGGAATCGCTTCCGGCGGCCATCCGTATGTCCTCGATCAACTCAAGAAGCTGCCGGGCCTTGTTTTCCACGCCCAAAAGGTTGCGGACATCGTTCCAGTTGATGGTAAAGGCCAGTTCGACAAACCGGAAGGTTTTCGGCCCCGTTTTGAGCAGGTTGCGGCGCTTCTCCGCGGTCAGGGGCGTCGCATAGGCGGCGCGTGGACGAAGGACAGGAGGGGATGAGGGTAAGCGACTTCGCCGCTAGTTGACAAAAGAAAACTAGTAATATATACTGAATTTTAGGGGCTCTTATGGGCTTTATCGATATAATAGACGAGGATTGTATAAATGATTTTTAATTCATTAAAATTTTTACTTTTCTTCCCTTTTGTTGTATTATTCTATTTTATATTACCGCATAAAATGCGATGGATATGGCTGCTTATTGCAAGTTATTTTTTCTATATGTGTTGGAATGTTAAATATTCCGTACTTCTTTTTATATCAACACTTATAACCTATTTAAGCGGCTTGTTAATTGCTCGTTCTGAACAAATAGAAAATAATGCTATGAGATTGTTCTGCAAAAAATTATTTGTTGCTTTATCGTTTATTTCAAATCTTTCAATATTATTTTTCTTTAAATATTCCAATTTTATAGTAAACAATATTAAGCGCGCGTTGTTCTCCTTGCTTCCAATTGGGGGGGGGGGGGGCAATCTCTTCGTTTGATATTGTATTGCCTCTAGGAATATCGTTTTATATTTTTCAAGCATTAAGTTACACTGTTGATATTTATCGAAATGAAATACAAGTTGAAAAGAACTTTGCAAGATATGCCTTGTTTATTTCCTTCTTTCCGAATTTAGTTGCCGGACCTATTGAACGTTCAAAAAACTTATTACCGCAGTTCAAAGAAAGACATTATTTTGATTTTGAACGCGCCAAAAGCGGATTTCTTTTAATGCTTTGGGGTTTTTTTGAGAAAATTGTAATTGCTGATAGAATAGCAATTCTTGTGAATACCGTTTTTAATGATTATACAAACTACGAAGGTTTTCAAATAATAGTTGCCACAGTACTGTTTGGCATTCAAATATTTTGTGATTTTTCCGGATATTCTGATATTGCAATTGGTGCGGCTTTAGTAATGGGGTTTCAACTTACAAATAATTTTAAACAGCCTTATTTTGCTCAAAATGTTAAGGATTTTTGGCGTAGTTGGCATATTTCGTTAACAACATGGTTTCGTGATTATCTATATATACCTTTAGGCGGAAACCGATGCACGAAAAAACGGCAATATATCAATACCATGATAGTTTTTTTGACAAGCGGATTATGGCATGGCGCAAGTTGGCATTTTGTAATTTGGGGCGCCATACATGGATTGTATCAAATAATTGGCGATGTGCTACGGCCGGTGAAACTACGAATTTATAAAAAATTAAGCGTCAATACGGAACTACTTTCATTTAAAACGGCTAAAATGTTGGTAACTTTTATATTAGTTGATATTGCATGGATTTTCTTTCGCGCAAATTCCTTGAGAGACGCGCTACGCATTGGGAAACGTATTTTGAATTTTAACCCCTGGGTGTTTTTTGACGGATCACTTTACAACATGGGATTAAATCAATTGGAATTTAATATTGCGCTTGTTTCTATTCTCATATTAATACTTGCGAATGTTTTTCAAGTAAAATATAAAGGTATTTCAATTAGATCGTTCATAATGAAGGAAAATATTGTTTTTCAATATGCCTTTTATTTGATTGGAATATTTTATGTGCTGGTTTTTGGGATATACGGGCCTGAATATAATGCCAGCCAGTTTATCTATTTTCAGTTTTAGAGAGGAAACGATAATGAAAATTTTGAAATTGTCTCTGTTTATTTTTTTATTTCTTGCAATATTCTTTATTATTAAACCTGTCTTAAAATTTAAGCATAGCGATGGGATTGAATCGTTAAATGAATTTTATAAATTCAAAGATAATATAGATGTTGCTTTTTTTGGAAGCAGCCATATGTTTATTGGGGTAAATCCCGTAGTTTTATGGGAAGAAAAAGGTATACCATCATATGTTTTGGGTGGTAGTGTTCAACCATTGTGGAATACATACTATTATATCAAGGAATGTCTAAAATATAAAAATCCAAAGGTTGTCGTTGTTGATGTTTTTTGTGCTACGCAAAATTATGAGTATATTGATTATAGTCGTATATTGAAAAATAATTTGGGGTTAAAGCCATCAATAGATAAAATAAAATCAATATTGGCGTCAACATTTGATAAAAAATTATGGATAGATATGGTATGTTTTGATGGTTTTTCTACATATCATACAAGATATAATGAGATTACAAAAAATGATTTTGTAGATCCTTATGATAATGGAACTGTTTATCTGAACGGTTATTACTCAAACTGGAATGTAGGGAAATTTGAAATGCCGGATGTTTCAAATGTTATTACACAACGAAAAGTTCCACATAAACAATTAGAGTATTTAATGAAGATAATTGAGTTATCAAGAACAGAAGGTTTTGAATTAATGTTTATTGTTACGCCATATGTGATTTCTGAAAGCGATCAGGAAATCTATAATATTGTTAATAATATAGCTCAAGAAGAATCAATTAAATTCATAAATTACAATTTGCTTTATGATAGATTATCATTTGATTTTTCGCTTGATATGATTGATCCGGCGCATTTAAATTATTCTGGCGGTCAAAAGCTTACTATTGATCTTGCCAATGAACTATGTACAAAATATAGTCTTACTGATCGACGATATGATCAAAACTACAAGGGGTGGAATAATTGGGCATTAACTGCACGGGATTGGATAAATGCACAGAAATAATAATATAAGGATATAAAATGTAGAAGGTGATCTAGAAAGTATGATAAAGGGATAATGACAACAGGGGCACAAAGAAATACTAAGAAATCATGCTACTAACCATAGAAATCAAATGCCTCCGTTGCCATAGCCCTAACACAACCCGGAACGGGAAAAAGAACAAAGGGAAACAAAATTACCTCCGCAAGGATTGCGGCCGCCAATTCAAAAGCGGCCATGAACGCACTTACAACGGAACGCTTTCACGGGTTAAAAACATGATAAAAATCATGCCGGTCAGGGGAGCGGGCGTACGGGGCATCGGGATAATACTCGAAATAAACGTTACCGCGGTCTTCAAAGCGCTTACATCGACAAAATACAGGATAAAACCGAAACAAAGCCGCTATGACCGCCTTGAGACAGGCGAGTTTTGGACGTATGTAGGGAAAAGAAAAATGAGGAGAAAAAGAATGGGGATGAGCTATGACCGGATAGCGACGGATGATTGGGACAGCTTTCTTTCGGCCTTCGCGGAAGACCGTCATGAGCATGGAAAAGCGTACACGGTAGGGATAGAAGGGAATAATTGCCGGCTGAGGATACGGCGTGCATTTCGGAGAACCTGTTGTTTTTCGAAGAAGCTGTTCAACCACTTAAAAGCGTTTGATATGCCACATCAATTATGGTTTTATCTAACGCCCATCATTCTTTCTGGATCACCTTCTAAATGTATTATTGTTCAAAAACATTGTAAAGCACGGGCACACTTCACATAACGTTCCGGCTGTTTACGACGGTTTTGGCGGCACCGTAAAGAAACCCATAGGGTCTTTCGTGCCGCCAAATGTGTCTGGAGTGAGCGGGGGAATGGAGCGCAGCGACTGACCTCCTAGTCGAACGGAGGCCGACCCTACTGTCGGCGCTACGCATACGGTCACGGTATGCGCCGTTCTTCTTTTTCACACATATTCATCGATTGATTTTCTTGATTTTTTCCACTGATTATTCCAGGTTATATTCCGTACCTTGCAATAACGGCAGAAGGGCGGAGGGTTTGTCAATTCGTTTAATATATCAATTATATTATTCGCTTTGTAAATATCAATATAGTCATTTTCCACAACTTCAAGGCGTTGATTAAATTTCTCGTTGAAATAATTTATATAAGCTATTCTAGCGCATTTATATAGTTTCCCGTTAACGAGCTGAAAACAACTCCCGGCCAAAAAACATTTGCCGAAACTTTTCTTATAATTTTGTTTGCCCTCTGTGTCTATTGGTATTTTTACCCATTGATTTGATGAACCGGCCTCTCTTGATTCTATCTCTTCTTCGTATAACTTAATTTGAACGCCATATTTTCTAGCTTTTTCCTTAATATACTCTTTATCAATTTTCACGGGATAATCTGAAATTACGATTCTAATGTTATTCACACAACAGATTTCCCAGAAATCATCCGGCTGGTTAGGTAACAGAATTCCGTTAGTTACCAATTCTATTATTTCATATCTATCCGATAATAAAGAAACCGGAAAATAATTTCGTGCGATTTTAAGCAAACAATTTATTTCCGGATGTAATAAAGGTTCGCCTCCAAGTATTCTTATATCGGCACATCTGCCATTTGTTAAAATTGACAGTCTCTTAATATCATTTTCAAAGGATTGAATACTTATAAGATTAAGTTTTTCACATAATGATGAAAAATGCAAACATCCGGCGCAATTAAGATTGCATTTATCCGTCAGATGAATTTCAAATCTTAAAGCCGACCATGGCATTCTATATCCATATATGTTATAGTGTATTTCGCCAATTTTTAACCGAATAGATTTAGGTATATATTTTTTAAATAGCATAAATAATCTATAAAGTAAATTTGTCTTTACACCTACGGTGTCGGGGGGGGGGGGGGTGTAAAAAAAAAAGCGCCATGAGGTTTAAATATAA
>JAITBC010000207.1 GCA_031283785.1 Tannerella sp.
TCCTCCTGAAAATGCTTACATACCCCGGTATGCGCGCATTTTCAGTCGTTGGATGGCAAAATACATCTCCCGTCAATGGGGATGGTTATTTACAGACAACTCCTTATTCTCACAGGATGGTCGGCTGGAAGCTGTCCCGGAGACTGCTGACACTGCGTTCATCCGGTGCGCTTTCCGCGCTGAAAATGGCATTGGGGAGTCTGAGCGGGAAGGTAGCCGAGCGTGCGTGCGGCATCATATTTTATTGATTTCCCCTCCTTTAATGGCCTCAAACGGCAAGGGAACGTCTTTGCGGTAGCCCGTACCGTTAAAGGTTGCAATCAGTTCGCCCTGTTCATTCGTGATCTTGACTTCGCAGTTGGACAGACGGCTGTGACTGAATATTTCGCGGGCTTCGGCATAGAGAAAGCCGGTACGTTCGGACTTGAAGATATGTATCTCCGAACTGATTGAGAGGGTGAGCCGCGCATGACTGTTGGTTGCAACGGCAAAAGCGAGGTCGGCCAGCGTGAAGAGGGCGCCCCCTTGACAGACACCACCGCCGTTCAGATGCATCGGACGTATTTCCATCCGTGCACGCGCATAACCTTTCCCCACGTCCAGCAATTCCACGCCGGCAGCAGCGGCAAAGGCGTCGTTCTTAAAAAAATCACGTATCGTCACAGTTTCCATTCAAAACCGTCTTTCGTATCTTTAACCGTAAATCCGTAAGATGTTAATTCGTTACGAATCTTGTCCGAGGTTGCCCAGTCTCTGTTTTGCTTTGCCAGCAGGCGGATGTTCAACAGCAGATCGACCGCTTTTTTGTATGCTTCGTCGCTGTTTCCGTTGCTTGCAGTAGACGATTCCTTCTGCAGGCCGAGAATGTCTTTCATGAAAAGGTTGAACGTCGCTTTCAGTTCTTCCAGGTCTTCGGCTGAGAGAGTACCGTTCCCGTCGGCCACCGTATTGATAATCTTGCTTGCATCGAACAGGTGGGAAATCACAACCGGCGTATTTAAATCGTCGCACATGGCCGTTTCGCAACGCTCGCGCAGCCCTTTCACATCCACGGTCGATGCCGTGGCCGCCGTCAGTTTCTGCAAGCGGGCATACGTTTCAAACAGTCGCTCCAGTCCCTTTTCGGATGCCTGCAACGCTTCATTGCTGAAGTCAACCGTACTGCGATAGTGCGCTTGCAGCATGAAAAAACGGATGGTCATCGGTGCATACGCCTGCGTCAACAGGGGATGATTCCCGGTGAAAAAGGCTTCAAGCGTGATGAAGTTATTCAGCGATTTCCCCATTTTCTGATCGTTGACGGTAATCATGTTGTTATGCATCCAGTAATGCACGATGTCGCTTCCCTGCGAGGCCACCGCCTGTGCGATTTCACATTCGTGATGCGGGAAAATCAAATCCATCCCTCCGCCGTGAATGTCGAAATGTTCGCCGAGGTATTTCCTGCCCATCGCCGTACATTCGCAGTGCCAGCCGGGAAATCCTTCACTCCAGGGCGACGGCCAGCGCATGATATGTTCCGGTTGCGCCTTTTTCCAAAGCGCAAAGTCCAGCGGATTCCGTTTTTCTTCCTGTCCGTCCAGTTCGCGCGTCGTACTGAGCATGTCGTCTATGTTTCGGTTCGACAAAAGACCATACGCATGGTCTTTGTTGTATTTGACGACGTCGAAATAAACCGACCCTTCGCTGACATAGGCATAGCCTTTGTCGAGAATTTGCTGCACCAAAGCGATTTGTTCGATGATATGACCGGAAGCATGGGGTTCGATGCCGGGAGGCAACACGTTCAGTGCACGCATGGCGTCGTGATAGCGGAGCAGGTAATGCTGCACTACCTCCATCGGCTCCAACTGTTCTATCCGCGCCTTCTTGGCTATTTTATCCTCGCCGCTGTCCGCGTCGTATTCCAGATGGCCTACATCCGTGATATTACGCACGTACCGCACCTTATAACCTGCGTGTTGCAGGTAACGGAACAGTACGTCGAACGTGATGGCCGGCCGTGCATGTCCCAGGTGGGGGTCTCCATAAACCGTCGGCCCGCACACATACATGCCGACATGCTGCGCATGTAGCGGAACAAAAATCTCCTTCTTTCTTGTCAGTGTATTGTAAATACTTAATTCCATTATTCCTGTAAATACAAGTAGTTAGTAGTTAGTAGATAGTAGTTAGTAGAAATACAGCCGGCAGCTCCGTGACAGGACGCCACTCTCATGCTATCTACTAACTACCTCTTTATCCCTAAAATTATACTGCCGCTCAGTATTCTTCTTCATTAAAGAAAAAGTCTTCCTTGCTCGGATAGTCCGGCCAGAGGTCTTCCATACATTCATATATTTCACCTTCATCCTCCATTTCCTGCAGGTTTTCAATCACTTCCAGCGGGGCACCGGAACGTTGTGCATAATCAATCAACTCATCTTTGGTGGCCGGCCAGGGTGCGTCTTCTAATTTTGACGCTAATTCTAATGTCCAATACATAACAATCTTTTTTTGCAAAAATTAAAGTACCTTTTTCTCAGATTGAAATTTTCCGCAAAAGTAGAATTTTATTTCTTAGCTACAAGCATTCGCCCAAATAATTTCACTGCCTTTTTCCCGGATACATTCATTCCTTGCTATAATAAACAACAAATCAGATAATCTGTTCATGAAAATCAGGACATTTTCATCCACAGGGCTTTCGCCGGCCAGATGAAAGATTTGTCGTTCCGCACGCCGGCAAACCGTACGGCAGACATGCGCCAACGCAGCTGTACGGCATCCGCCCGGCAGGATAAATCCGGTCATTTTCGGCAGACGATCGTCTATCCGGTCGATCATGTCTTCCAGTCGCCGGATGTCTTCGGGTGTAATCCGGCTGGCGGATTTCAAGGAGGTATGTTCCGTTTCCGTAGCCAGATTGGAACCGACTGCGAATAATTTGTGCTGAATAAACTGCAACAAATCAATCGCTTCATCGTCCTTGAGTTCCGTAATCAGCAGGCCGATAAAGGAATTTAATTCGTCTACCGTACCGTAGGCTTCCAGGCGCGGATGCGTCTTCGACACGCGCTGCCCGCCCACCAGGGAGGTCATTCCCCGGTCGCCGCCGCCGGTATATAAAAAACTTTTCTTCATGGATGGGATGGAGTTGGAGGATTTAATATATTGTTCAGATAATATTCGATATACTGCAACGGAACGTCCTTCATCAGTACCTGATGGTTCCTGTCTGTCAGATAAAGCGTCGGGAGGGTTCGTAACACGTAGAGTTCCTGTCCGTAAATCTCGCCGTCAAAATCGTAGCCGTTTAGCCACGAGGACGGCATTT
This sequence comes from Tannerella sp., assembly GCA_031283785.1. Next base: position 3,317 of record JAITBC010000207.1, read on the forward strand.
CGGACAGGTATTTTTTCCATGCCTCCACGTCCTGACCCGGATAGATGGAAAGTACCGTCAACCGCTTTCGTTTCTGCATCTCCGTCACGGCCTGCGAATTTTTTATCTGATTCGCCAGCTCCTTGCAACTGCCGCAGTCCAGGTTGTGAAACAGGATCAGCGTGAAATCCGTTTTCAGGTCATGAAGCGATGCTTTGGCGCCCGAGGCCAGGGCGTAACGAATATTGGCGGCTTGTGTAGACGGCCGGTTTTTCTGCAGCTGAGCCAGCAACTGTCCCGGTCGAACCTTGCGCGGCTCATTCAGCTTTTTCGACGCCACCATCTGTTCCAGCACGGGAATAAAAAATTCCTCATTCCGCAGGGAGGAATTGAGGTCAAAGAGATAGCGTTCCATCTGCGTGGAAATAAAGGCGTACATGGCTTCATGCTTTTCCGCTTCTTCCATCACATGGGTAAGCCCCCGGCAAATCACCTGATAGGACGTATAGGGAAGGATGGAAAGATAGTTTGCCAGCGCCTGTTCGGTCACGCCGGCTGCGCTTCCCACGCCGGCCGTATCCGTGAAATTGAACAGGTCCCAGTAGTGCATGACCAAATATTCCGCGCGTACCGCCGGGTCGGTATAGACGGTCGGTACCGTTACCATCGGAAACGTACGTGGGGGCGGTTCCTGCGGTTTGTTTGCGCAGCTCGATACTATCGTCAGGCAGAGAAGCCTTGTGGCACAAAGAAAATTCTTTTTTATGTTTGGATTCATCGCTTTTTTTCAGGGCAACCGCATTGTAAATAACGCTTCATGCTTCTGTTAAACGGCGGCAAATATAAGGATTTTTTTTACAGGACAGTTTGTAAGATACAAATTTCCGCTTTTCAATGGTTAAGGAGCTGTCCGAAAATAAACTACCCCTTTACGGGTCTGTTTTTCATCATACTTCCTCCTGAAAATGCTTACATACCCCGGTATGCGCGCATTTTCAGTCGTTGGATGGCAAAAAACATCTCCCGTCAATGGGGATGGTTTATTTACAGACAGTTCCTAACACTTTTTTTGAGGCGCTATTCGTCTTTTTCCCGGAGTAAAACCACCGGAAAATATACACCGGTATTATTCAAAACCACGGAGACATAAAGAATTCGGAACGCTCGGAGATGTTTTCCTCTGTGTGTTTCGTGCCTCCGTGTTTTTTGGGAAAAACAGAGATAGTTGCCCGCGATATCTCATAGTGGCTGGCCATATCTCATAGTGGATAGCGAGTGGAAATGATATTTCCCGGTTGATTTACAGCTGTTTTTGGAATTTTATCCCTGATTTTGATGACACCGATTTTCCCTGGAATTTTTGCTCTTCGTACAAAATGCGCTACTTTTGCGGGAAAGAAAAGGGCTTTGAAGAGTAAATCGGAAATGATATGAAAAAATACCTGTTAGATTTGAGGGTGAAGGAGAACATACGCCTTCAGCGTAGTTACAGCCTGCTCAAACTGACGGCAGACAGGACGTTGCCGGAGATGGTAGCAGGACAGTTTGCGGAAGTACGGGTAGACGGTTCGCCGGGTACGTTTTTGCGCCGGCCGATTTCGATTCATTACGTGGATAAGGCGTTGAATGAACTGTGGCTGCTGATACGCCCGGTGGGCGACGGCACACGGCGGATGGCGGAAGTTGCTGCAGGCCAAACGGTGAATGTGCTCCTGCCGCTGGGAAACGGTTTTTCCATTCCGCCGCTCTCCGTCCGTTCCAGCCTGTTGCTTGTGGGGGGCGGAGTCGGGGTTGCGCCACTGCTTTATCTGGGTGATACACTGAAACAGATCGGATTTACGCCGATGTTTTTGCTGGGCGCTCGCACGCGGGAAGAGTTGCCGCAGGCGGATGCGTTCCGGCAAAGAGGCGCCGTCCATGTCACTACCGAAGACGGATCGCTGGGGGAAAAGGGCTTGGTAACGAATCATTCCGTTTGGAGGCATGAACAATTCGATTATCTATATACTTGCGGCCCGAAACCGATGATGATGGCGGTTGCCCGGTATGCACAACAGACCGGCGTGCCGTGTGAAGTATCGCTCGAAAATACGATGGCCTGCGGCATCGGCGCCTGCCTCTGCTGTGTGGAACGGACAAAAACCGGTCATGCTTGTGTTTGCACCGAAGGCCCCGTCTTTTCCGTCGATCAGTTGGAATGGAATCTGTAAATCTGCGCCGAAGCATCATTTTTAGACTGGACAATGAAGTGTAATCAAATGAAATGTAAAACCGTATTTTGCTCTATCGGTGTGCTTCTTTCTATTGCAGTTAGTTGTAAATGCTGTATGAAACACGAAATAAAATTTGTATCGAATCCCGATTTGGCGTTTGTTAAAAAAGATTTCAGGGGGAATGTTGTTATTGACGGAATATTTTGTAATGCAGACGTAAAAGATAAACCGCCGACATGGAAAGCTGTCAAGTGGAAACTTTCTGCCAATCCTCAAAGAGAAGAAAAGAAAAAAGATACTTTCAAGCTGGAAACAGTGATAGACCGTTCATTCATCGAAAATAACGATGACGTGACGCTTTGGTTAGGTCATTCATTCTTTTACATACGATTGGACGGAACGGTATATCTTACCGACCCTATTGAATCGGATTTGCCGACGGCCGAAAGAGAAGTCGCTGTTCCATACGGGATAAATGAGTTGGGAAAGATTGACTATATACTTCTTTCTCATGCCCATTTTGACCATTTTGATATTCCGACACTGAAAAAAATAGTGGCCGCCAATCCTGATGTTGAGATATTGGGACCTTTGGGCATGAACACGTTGTTGAAAGGGGATCCATTTGTTTCCGTAAGCCGGCAGGAGGCCGGATGGTTTCAGACGTATAAAACCGGGGAACATACGATTACCTTTCTTCCGGCCAAGCATTGGAGCCGGCGAGGTCTTTTCGATTTCAACAACATTTTGTGGGGCGGTTTTGCCATATCTTCCAAGTCCATTAAAATCTATTTTGCAGGCGATACGGCGAAGGAACCGGATTTTTTCTCGGCCATCGACAGCCTTTACAAGGGTTTCGACCTGTGTTTCATTCCTGTCGGGTCATACAGTCCCCGGTTTTTAATGGAAGAAGAACATGTGAATCCGGAAGAAGCGCTGGAGTTGTTTCAAACACTTAACGGGAAACATTTTATACCCATGCATTATGGGACATACGACCTTTCCGACGAACCGTTGGGAGAACCTATTGAGCGGTTAAAGGAAAATGCTCGCAGGATGGGTATAATTGATAGCATACATGATATATCCGTAGGAGAACCGGTATATATTGATAAACTTTTCGACTTGATATGGCAGAATTAAAGATACAGATGGCCGGTTTGACGTTGAAGAATCCGGTGATGACGGCTTCGGGAACGTTCGGATATGGCCTTGAATATGCCGACCTGATAGACCTTTCGCGTTTGGGCGGTATAGTGGTGAAGGGGACAACCCTGGAAGCGCGTGAAGGGAATCCGTATCCGCGGATGGCGGAGACGCCATCAGGTATGCTTAACGCCGTGGGGTTACAAAACAAAGGTGCGGATTATTTTATCCGGGAGATTTACCCGCGAATAAGAGAAATAAATACGAATATCCTTGTCAATGTCAGCGGGTCATCGGTAGAGAAATATGCGGAATGTGCGGAGAAGATCGCTTTGCTGGAACATATTCCGGCGATTGAATTGAATATTTCCTGTCCGAACGTGAAACAGGGCGGGATGGCGTTTGGCGTGACCTGCCGGGGAGCGGCGGAAGTGGTGCGGGCGGTACGCCGGGTTTATCCAAAAACGCTGATCGTAAAGCTGTCTCCCAATGTGACGGATGTGACGGAGATTGCGCGTGCCGTCGAAGGCGAAGGCGCCGACGCCGTGTCGTTGATCAACACGCTGCTGGGCATGGCCATCGACGCGGAGACGCGCCGTCCCGTACTGTCGACCGTTACCGGCGGACTGTCGGGGCCTTGTGTGAAGCCGGTCGCTTTGCGGATGGTCTGGCAGGTGTCCCGCGCCGTGAAAATTCCGGTCATCGGGATGGGCGGAATTGCCGGATGGAAAGAGGCCGTTGAATTTATGCTGGCCGGCGCTTCCGCCGTGCAAATCGGGACGTTCAACTTTGTCGATCCGACGGTTTGTCTTAAAGTAATCAGCGGCTTGAACGATTATTGCGACCGGCATGGATTTGCCTCGGCAAGCGAATTGACGGGAGCGTTGATATGATACAAGGATTAAAAAATTCAATAATTCAAAAATTCAGAAGTTGTCGATGAAACGAGTGTTTCTTTTTACATGCGTCCTCTCGCTGTCGGGCCTGGTAACGGCGCAAAACATAGTTATTCCCGACGGGTATTTCAAGGCTTGTCTGGTTGAACATTTTGATACGGATGGCGACGGGGAAATTTCCCGGGCAGAAGCTGCGGCCGTGAAAATCATCGAATGTACGGAGAAGCCGCTCGCTTCCCTGCAAGGCATTGAGTATTTCACTGCGATGGAAGAACTGGACTGTTCGCTGTCGAATTACTTTGAACGGGGCGGCCTGACGTCCTTTGATCTCAGCCACAATCCGGCGCTGAAAAAACTGCGCTGTGACAATAATCGCCTCGATACGCTGGATCTTCGTCACAATCCGGACTTGATCGAAGTGCATTGCCGGAACAATTTCCTGAAAACGCTGGATGTGAGCGGTCATCGCCGGCTGGAGGAATTGCTTTGCGACAACAACCGGCTGGAAGCGTTGAATGTCGACGATTGCCATGCACTGTCACTCCTGCACGTGGGGACTAACCGGCTGGATACGCTGGTTTTGTCTTCCTGCACGGCCTTGCGCTGGCTGAATTGCGCCGAGAATCAACTGGCTGCGCTTGACGTCACGCGGAACAAGGCGCTCGAAAGCCTGTTTTGTAACAATAACCGTTTGGATACGCTGGATGTGTCGGCCAACAAAGCATTACTGTCCCTGTACTGCGGGCATAACCGGCTGGACACGCTGGCGCTGGAACAAAATGTGGCATTGACGGATCTGGATTGCGGCAACAATCGACTGACGGTTCTGGATGTCAGCCGGAATACGGCGTTGACCGAACTGGAATGCAGCATCAACCGCTTGAAGACGCTTGACGTAACCCGGAACATTTCCCTGAGAAAACTGTATTGCAATGCGATGCCTTCCCTGACGGCGCTATATCTGATAAAGGATGTTTCGTATGAACAACTGAGCTATCCGGACAGCCCGCTAATGGCTTATCTGGTAGATCCGCAGACCGGAGAAAAGGAAGTACGGACGGTAACCGTGGCGGCGATCGAGGCGGGGAAGGAAATCGTCAGGGAAGAGAAGCCGGCTCCGGAGCGGAGGGCACGGACGGCGCGTGAAATCTATTACGACGAAGCGCGCAGGCTGGAAGAAATCCGGAAGGCAGAAGAGGCCAAACGGATCGAAGAGGCCAGACGACGCGAGACGATCCGCACGTATGCCGGAACCATTACCATTCCTGATTCGACTTTCCGGGTCTATTTACTGGCGCATTTCGATACGGATGGAGATGGACAGCTTTCCGGCGCCGAGGCACGAGCTGTGAAGGAAATGTATTGCGCGAATCTGGACATTGCATCGTTCGAGGGACTGGAATATTTTGCGTCGCTGGAAACGCTGTTGTGTGGCGGGAACCGGATACGAACGCTGGATATGAGCTATCACCCGCGGTTGAAATCGCTTGACTGTGCCCGGAATAAAATTCACAGGCTGGATATTCTCCGGAATCCGGATTTGACGGAATTGCAATGTTCCGACAATAATTTGATTCTAATTGACGTGAGCCACAATGCGGCATTGAAGACGTTGAAATGCAACAGTGTGCGGCTGATCAGGCTGGACGTGAGCAAAAACCCGTTGCTGACCGTGTTGCAGTGCACTAACAACCACTTGTCTGTCCTGGACATTACGCAGAATCCGGATTTGGACAGTCTGACATGTGGCAGGAATCCATTGCAAACGCTGGACATCGGCCGGAACAGCCGGCTGAGATTCCTGAATTGCGGCGGCAACCAGCTGAGTTCTCTGGACATCAGCCAAAACCCTGCATTGACGGAACTGATCTGTTCGGAGAACATGTTGACCGCCATTGACGTAAAATCCAACGGGCAACTGGAAAAAATTGACTGCGGACGCAACCGGTTGCCTGCGATAGACGTAAGTCATAATCCGGCATTGAAGGAACTTTCCTGTCGCGGAAACCAAATTGCCGCACTGGACGTCAGTAAAAACGCCGCCCTGGTGAGATTGAACTGTTCGGAAAACCTGCTGGTGGACATCAATGTAAGAAAGAACAAAAAGTTGAAGTTTATCGAATCGGCGCCGATGCCTACGCTGGTAACACTGCTTTGTCCACGCGAGAGCGTCTATACGAAACTGGTATATCCGATTACTGCCACAGTGGATTATAAATAGCCGACCGGCATCGCCACATGGATCACAGTTGCCTGCGGTGAAGATGGGATGGTATCACTACAGACACTTCGCACTTTGTCTTGCTGATTCGCAGAGACGCACGGGGTCGTGCGTCTCTGCATAATATCCTCCTCCCGACGAGCGCTATCGCCAACATTCCCGTATAGCCTGCACTCTGTACCCGGTTTTTCAAAAAAAAGCTTCTTGCATTTTTCCGCAGATTATTCTCCTTTTCCCGGGTGATTTGCCAATTGAGGATTATGCAAGCATACTTGTTTCAATAAATTTTCGATTGCCTCTCCTACTTGTTTTCTGACTTGCAATACCACATAAGGATCGGGTAAATATTCCGTGGAATAACGACCTTCCGAGCTTGGAACGGTTACAAGTTTCTTCGCATTCTCCAACGCTTTTTCTCCCAGACGAATGTCTTTCCCCTGTTTCTTTCCTGTTGAGACAAGAGACTCCAAACAATATAAATATTCATAATCTTCAACACCTTCTCTGGCAAGTTTTAATCTGATGGTCGGTACCATAGAATCCATACCAATGGGTAGACCGGGATAGATAAAATTAGCATCGCCATTCGGGTAACGTATCCAATAAAGGTCACCCGGACGGTCGGATTGTCTGATGAAACTGTGCCAGCCATATTCATAGGGATTAAACGTGTACCAGTTTGATCCCCAAAATTCATATTCTTCCGCACCGTATTTAAAACAAAAATAGGGCAGCAACCGTTCAAATCCCAGATAAGGCGTATCCGTACACATTTTCCCGTCTGTTGTAAACCAAAGTCTGCCACCAATTTGTTTAATCTTTATCAAATCGGCTTCAGGCACCGGTCGGCCCCATCCACCGCCATGATTGGAAACGCCCCAGACGTCCACGTATCCTTTGTATTCAGGTCGATACCACCATGTACTTACGTAGATAGGAATCGTGGGGTCTACTTCATGAATCATGTCACAAAGAGCCTGCATTTGCCTTGTAATCTCAATGTCAGCGTGTGGCTCGTCTGAAATATAAAATATGACTTTATCGGCCCATCCCTTTTCTTTCATGTGATTCCAAAAGGTTCTGAGTGCAGACTGGTATGCTTTTTTGAACTCCGGCCTCAATTTACTGCGATCTACGCCAGGATAGGGAAATTCACCGGGGTATGGCTTTTCTCCAAATTTTTCTTCCGGCAAGTTGGCCCATCCGAAGAGATAAAAATACCATGGAGAATACACCCGGGGTAATTTCAACCGGTCGAAATAGTATTCTGCCGATCGATCAAATTCAGTAAAATCAAAGATGATTTGACCGTTCTCAATTTTCCACACAGGAGCCGGAGTGATCGCATCCGCGCAGAGGCGGTGATCAGCCAGCATTTTCCATATTTCCTTCATTCTATCGGTTTCTGATTTGGCATAGCCAAAAAATTCCCATGTATGAACTCTTGCGTCGTATTCTGCCACCATGTGGGATTCGTCAGGGAGTTCAAAATCCCAAACATGTACTTTAAACGGGATTTCTTTTATAACTTCACCATCGTGAATTAACTGAACATGTCCGATATAATCACCCGGAACCGCATTTTGGGGCGTCTTGATCTCTATCCATACCGGTTGAGTTGTATTGGCATGAATATCAAAACTGTGAAAGGGCAAAATCGGATCAGGCCACATGCCACTCCAACCGTCCGAGCCTATTTTCCCGCCTGGAATTTTCTGATGCCAGCAGGGAATTGGATTTGCTCTGTCGGTGATATAATTACTGGGGTAATTAATCGGAACATATCCGACGATACCTGTCTCTATCTGCTCAAGCCTGTTCCCTTCGGCATCTACGGGATGACTTATTTTTATTTCTACCTGCTTATATTTTTGGGGACTTCGCAGCACAAGTTGCAACGGTTCAACTTCATTTCGGGCCAATGATATTGCAATATCACCAGGGGCCGAAGGCGGCAAATCATCCTGGAACACTTTCACGATCGGATCTTCCTGCCATACGGTCAGTTCTTTGATATTTTTAACGCCCAACCGTTCGATGGCCATCGGGCAGGTGGTTCCGACTATGATATCAGTAAATATTACATCATCAAACCAGACGGTCCCCGGCGCGGCATTTACTAATTGCAACTTTACTGAATCAGCGTCTGATGGCGCTGTAATCAACATGTATAACTGTGACCATGCATGATCTATATGCCTTTCGGGATTGACGGCGATTCTGTTTAATTTGCCTATATGGGCGCCATCTTTAGCGATGAATTGCGCTCTTAAGGTCCTTTGACCTATCGCAGCAAGAAAATCAGGCTGTTTGATCATATCTGTGCATTTCATCCAGGTACTGAAAAAATACATCCTGCCTGATTGAACAGGTAAGGTTTGCTCAATCATCACCTCTCTGGCCGTTTTGTCCGTGACATTCAGTTTCACGCTTTTTGTTCCTTTTTTACTCTCCGTAGAAATTCCGGCAATTCCCTGTCCAACTCTCCAGCCGGATAAATCAGGATTTTCAAAGTCAGGATTTTGAAGCAGGTTTTGATACAGTTCTTCCCTGTTTTTAACGGCAATATTCTCTACGCCTTCTCTTCCGGAATTAAAATAAATATAATTCGTCTGCTCCGTAAATCCTTTAACATCCTGTCTAAACAAAATATAATCCCCGACTTGATAAAAGGAGATTGGTTCTGTCCCATTGGTAATTTGAATCATACTGTTTTCATTGATTTCGGCATGAAGTCTATTTATGATACCCTCAATATCAACGCATACAAGTTTATCGACCATGTCATTATCCTGAAAGTTTACCGTTTTTATAGCAGCTCGCGATTGCCATGCAGATTGGTCGTTTGGGTGATCATCAAACCATTCATCCGTTTTACCAATCTCTTTTACGGATAATTTCTCCTTTTTCAACACTTCCGTAATAACATCATAATCATGGAAACAATTAATTTTCAGATTGTCAAACCAAACTTGTCCTGTTCCTTCCAGAAAAAGTTGAAGATTGGCGCCACTTACTTTTTCGGGAGTGACGAACTCCAAGGTTATCTTTCGCCAGCCAAATGTTCCGTTTCCTCCACTTATTTTCCGAGTGCCGAGCTTGAAGTTCTCTGAATTTAAATCCCCAAAGACAACAGCCATTTGAGCCTCACCTTTAATATCTTCCCCTTTAATCCAGCCTTCCAGCATGTATTTTATTCCACTCAAGAGATGAAGGTTTCGTTGAGTTGCTCCGTAAGGGATTGAGAGGTCTGGCGTGTTAACGCTTATTTTGATACTTCTGTTACCTGTACGGCTTTCTCCCCGGACATATTCCACAAGATTAGAGCCTTCCGGCAAACTAAACTCCCAACCCAAAGGGCCATATCCGGTTTCCTTTTCAAATCCTCCATTGAGTATTTCGCGGTGAGTTTTATAAAAATCACCTGCCGCCCAGGCTGAGGGATTATCAAAATAAATATAATTGGTTGCGCATGAATCACGGCTACATTCAATGGGCAAAACAATCATACTGTTAACCGGAACAGGGCCTCTTTCCACCAGATTTTCATCACTGTCTATTATACGGAATGTCAATTCCGTGCCATTTGAAGCAGTTACCCGAATGCCCTCCGCCAACGTGCCCGCAATGGGAACTTGTCCTTCATTATTTCCAATCTGAAACTCAACAGGATCACCCATGAGATGCCGTTTCATGTTATTTTGGATAGTTACGGGAATCCGTTGACGCCAATAGTCATTATTAGCCATATACAATGGATGATGCCATTTGATATTTTTTTGAGGGCTACCTGTACATGAATAGCCAAATACCAGCACAAATGCGACACAGGTCGCGTAAATTTTCCCCTTCATAATTTTTCGTTTTATTGAATCATTTATGGGAACTTCTAAAAACCCAGAACGCTGCATTATGCTCCGCCGACAAAATGCTCATTTACTTTAGTAAACTTCGCTTTTGTTTCGGTCGTATGCCTTGATTTTTGAGTTTTTAGAAGTTCCATTATCACTGTATTCTATTTTACCTTGCTGTCAAAAGTTGACCGACATTGTCTTTAATAATCACATTTTCATCATTATTACCTAAATCTAAAAGGAGATTTTTCAAGGCGCCATTATGCATGGCATTGTCTTTAATGATGCAATTTCTCAAGTTAGACAAAACAATGGCATTCGCCGGAGAGTATTCTCCTTTGCCGCCATCGTCGCATCCGGCGCGAAGCGAATTTCCGGTAAAAACGATACCGGCTCCATTTTCAATCTTTACATGTGTACTGTCGTTATTATCGAGGGAAGTCCATTCCGGTTTCCCACTGCGGTATATCATATTACCTGTCATTGCAAAATCATGGGAATTGTTGAACAAACTTATTGCAGGCCCTCCCGAACGATCAATATAATTACCTGTAATATTATAATTGTTTCCGCCGGAAACGACAATTCCTCCCGAACGGTTCCATTCTATCCTGTTTCCGGTTAAAGTATTACTGGCATTTTCTTCTGTTGCGGAAAATCCGGCGCCGCGATTCCCTGAAAACCAATTGTCCAAAATAAAACCATCCCATCCTCTTACATATAAGCCATTGCCGCCGCAGTGTGAAAGCATGCAACTGCGGATTCTGAAACACCATACTCTGCTCAAGCGAATCGAATCACCTGAAAAATGACTGATCCGGCAACCTTCAACAAGCGGTGTGTCTTCTTGTTTCCCATAATCAGGTTTATCTAAAAAGATCCCGTGAATATTTTCTCCAAGTCCGGCTCCATCCAAACAAAGCCCATGTACCGTCGCACCATACGCACCTGTAATATCGAGGAGGCATTTTGCATGTTCATTGTTCAACCGGAGAACTGAACCTCCGAAATTGCGATAAGACCAGGCTGGATAGCCTAATAGACCGACATGCGGATACAGCTTAAGCGTCGAAGTCAGAAATGTTCCGGGTGGTATCAGTACGGTTGCGCCTGTCTTTGCCGCAACATCTATCGCTCTCCGGATCGCAGTTGTATTGTCTGTCGACCCGTCAGCCCTGGCCCCAAAATCACAGATGTTCAGCAGTCCTGTATTCATGGCAGGTAATGATTCCAGCTTTTTTTGTGAAAACAGTTTGCCGGGAATAGTAGCTAATGCAATCCCCAAACCTGCAGATTTAAAAAAATCGCGACGAAAATGATTGTTCTCTATATTCATGTCATTATTGTGTTTAATTATAAATCTCTTTCTTTATATTGCGCAGCCGGTTTGTGTATCAATTCCGGATCTTCGATGTATAAATCGCACAAAGGCTCTCTCCTTTTTGAGATTTCGCCCATCAGCCATAACGTATAAGCAACCATCGGAGTCCAATACTCTGACTGGTTATAATTATTCTCGGTAATCAGACGGGGTTGATCTTCTTTATCGCCACCAAGACCATTCATTACAGCACCCGGCAAAACGGGTGTCGGCGGTCTAAATTCACTGCCATTGATAAACTGTCTCGGTTGATTGTAACCCACTCCAACAATGGTCGAACTGTTGAATGGATTGACTCCGATGATCCAGTCAAGCTGCTTCTGTGCAATCGCTTTTAATTTTTTGTCTTCCAGTATACATGCAGCTTTCATTAATCCAACTCCCGTCGAAGCGATATTCGCATTTATTCCTACCCACCACTGTTCAGCAGGATCCATAAAATATCGATACCGATAATTGTCGACTTTTCTGTTTCCGCCCGGGTGCTCCGTAGAAAATAATCCATACGGGACAATCCCGAAACTGTTTCTTTGGGAGAAGAATGAAAGATAGTGAACGCTATAATCCGTTATCATCTTTTTCCACAGGTCAACATCGCTGTGCAAAGGGAATGTCTGAATCAAGTCACACAATGATATAAACTCTAAAGGCCCATGCCAAATAGATTTATAGGGTTCGCTGTCAGAAAAGGAAGTATAGAAAAAACCTCCGACGTGACCCTTTCGACTGTCAGCCTGTAACCCTTTTAATTGTGAGGCCTTTTGTACTAAAAAATCCCTGTAAACATCCTGTTTGGCTGTTTTATACAATTCAATAGCAGCTTGTATTGAAGCGCCGATGATTCCTGCTCTCACCTCTTTATCTGTGTTTTTACACCAGTCAAAACATTTGATGGCCGCCTGAAGGCATTTTTCCGAATAAACCGGATCTCTGTTTTTTGTAATTCTTGCCATGATGGCTTCCGAGGTGATAAAATTATACTGGGAAATCAGGTCAGCGGGATTTGTTTGTATGATTCGGTCGTCCTTTGATCCAAAAACTAAAACTTCATTGAACACTCCGACTGACGGTTTTACAAAGTGCAATTCGCCCCCTTCCGCCCCGATTTCATTATCAGTCCATCGATTACTATCCCAATTCTGTTTCACTTCACCGCCGATAAAATTCATTACATAGCCTTGTGGTTCCTGCATTTTCAAAAAATACCGGTTTCCCCACATCAATTCATCAAAAATCTTTTCTCTGTCAGGATGATTTTCTTCCAGTAATTCATACGTTTTCGAAAGACCGATCATTCCGTAGATCGTAGCGCTGACCCATTTTCTCAGATCACTTGCGTCATGCCATCCACCTGTGACGTCGTGATGTTTACCGTTATCCAGCCTCACTCCGTCATCAAGATGACAGGGAGACAGATATCCCGTCGTACTTGATCCGCATCGTTGAAGAGAAAAGTAACCCACAATTAAATTCATGGGCGACCGGTAAATCGTTTCGGCAATTTGAAATGGAACGGAGCGCAAAGTGTCTGACTTTATATAATAATGTCCTTCCTGTGTAAGTGCGCTAAAATCCCCAGTGGAATAGTTTCCGAAATCACACGTGTTTGGAGTAAAATAGCCCTCAAAAACGATCCGTTGATTTTCCAAATCGATTATCTCATATTTACGATTTGTCAATCCTTGTGTAACGACGGTTTTTCCTGCATCGGGAACATAACCGGCCTGATTGACCAATAAATCAACATGCAGTTCCCTGGAGAGTCTTTGAGCTTTTAAATCAGTCGCTGTCAAAAAAAACAGGACTGTCAGGAAACAAGCCAAAAGTCCGGTGAAAACAGGTTTTACCGAATCATGAACGATGGCTTCTTTTTTACGGTTCAATTTGTTATTCATAGAATATACCAAGAATGTACTTGAAATTAGTGTAACACATATCATGTTCTTCATATCAATCTATATTTAGTTTGTATTTGTCAACTCAGCATAAGTTGCACATATTGCCGTTTCCCGGCAATATGTACAACTTCAATAGCAGTGATTTATTGCGTCCACTCGGGATTTTGAGTTAATTGAGGGTTCGCATTCAGTTCATTTTCAGGAATGGGATAATATTCATATCTTTTCCTGTAATTTTGCCACCCCAATTCCTTCGATTCCACAATGACCTGTTCAAGAATCCCCCATCGCCTCAAATCAAAGAAATGAACATACTCGCGAGTAAATTCAACATTGCGCTGATGCCTGATCTCACTCATCATCTGTTCCTGATTCCATCCGTTCATTTCGGTACGCAGGTCGCTCAGCCCGGCTCTTTCTCTGATTCTATGAACCAGAGGAACCGCTTTGGCAATCTGTCCGGTTTGCGTATATGCTTCGGCCAGCGACACAAGCACATCGGCGTATCGCATGGGAATTTCATTCAGATCAGATCGCCAGTCACCTTCATCCCTGTTCCACCAGTTACAATTTTTCCTGTTATGTATGACGACTTTGCCTTCGGCCAGTTCGTCCGCATAAACAGAATCAAATCGTGCCTGATAATGAATACAACCAGGATAATTCCATGCAATCGTTGCTTTCGCTCTCGGATCAAAATCACCATCTGCAGTCAACTCTTTTGTCATGGTCTTTAACAGGGTTTCCGTCGGAAGGATTTCTTCCCAACCTCCTGCTTCGTTTGAAGCAACCTCCTGGGCATAAACCGTACTGGTGGCCGTTCTTCCTCCCCAAACGTCGGCCTGATTCCGGCTGTATTGTATTTCAAAAATTGATTCTTTGCAATTCCTGTGTTGACCATCCCAAAGATGAGCGTAATCTTCCATAAGTGCATATCCATATGAAGCTTCGTTGCTTACCAGTTTTTCATATTCAACAATCGCCCTGTCCCATTCCTGCCGGTACAGGCAAGCTCTCCCTTTAAATGCAATGGCAGCGCCTTTAGTGGCTCTGCCGGCATATTCCGGCACCCATCGCACTGGTAAAGCATTTTCGGCCTCATCCCAGTCGGTCATAATTTGTCTCCAAATGTCTTCAACTGGTGATCTGGCCACAAAATAATCTTCACTCGTTTCTGCCAGTTGGGTGATTAATGGTACCGAACCAAATTCATTTACCAAATGGAAATAGTACAATCCGCGAAGGAATTTTGCTTCTCCCAAGACAATAGTTCTTATTTCTTCATCCACTTTTTCCATATGCGGTGCATAATGGATTACTTGATTCGCCCGGTAAATTCCGCGATACAGCGCTCTGTATATTTGAGCCGTATTGTTACTTGAAATCGTATTTACATAACTTCCCACTTCATATCTCCCTATAACATCGGTACTTACGGTAAAATTCTCTGTTCTTCCCTCCAGAAGTTGCGGGTTTGTTCTCATGTAATAACTTCCATCGCCTTCTTCGCTAAGCATTTTATAGGTAGTAGCAATTCCCATTTCAAGATCTGCCGCACTTTGCCAGAACTTTACTACGGTTGTTTGATTAGGATTATCCAATGTGAGAAAATCCTTGGAACATCCGATTAGCAACAGCGAAGCCGCAAATAAAGTAAAAACTTTGTTGTTTATTATTCTGTCCATAATTGTATCTTTTAAAAATTAAACAATAGCCCAATATGATAAGACCTCGGCAAGGGGTACACCGAATAGTCAACTCCTTTGGTTCCCAATCCGGAACCTTGATATTGACCTCCACCGATATCGGGATTATAGCCTTCGTATTTAGTTATCGTATAGAAGTTTTGCGCGCCAATGTATACTTTCACACGTTGGACGGATAAATTGTGAACCCATCTGTCAGGGAAAGTATAACCCAATGTAAAGGTCTTCAATCTTAAATAGGAACCATCCTCCAAATATCTGTCGGAATTATCGATATCATTCCCATTAGGATCGGTAATATCCAATCGCGGATAATTGCCGTTGACAGGATCGTAGGTATAGGAGTCCAGCACTTTTTTAGTATAATTGTTACCGGCCCTGACGGATTCCGTATAAGTCCTGAACGCATTATATATTTTGTTTCCCTGAGTTCCCTGTAAAAACAGGTTCATGTCAAATCCTTTATATTCTGCGTATATTTTAAAACCATACTCGAAATCAGGGAATCCACTCCCGCAATATTGTCTGTCGTTTCCGTCAATTATGCCATCCTCATTATAATCTATGAATCGAATATCACCCGGTTTGGCATTTTTCTGTATGAGTTCTCCATTCTTGCTGTGAGCGTCAACTTCTTCCTGACTTCTGAACAGTCCGTCGGTTTTAATTACGAAAAACGAATAAATCGGATAGTTCACTTTCGTATAGGTCACCGGCGTACCTCCGTGAAGAGAAGCTACAGCTCCGGACAATTGCTGGGAGGTAGTACTTAACTCCTTTACTTCATTACGAATATGCGAAAAAGTTCCTGTTAACGAGAAATTAAAATCCTGAACTTTCCCATTGTAGGTCATCAGAAGTTCGAATCCATTATTCTCAATTTTACCGGCATTACCATAAGGGTCAGAACCTGACCCTGCTGAATAGGGAATTGGGATTCTTAAAAGTAAATCGGTAGTAGTTTTCTTGAAATAATCGAAAGTTAAATTAAACCGATCGTTCCACAAACCGAGTTCCAACCCCAAATTGGTGGTTGCCGTTTCTTCCCACTTAATACCAACTGCTGGATAATCAACCTGGGTAGATCCGATCCAGTTGGTTGCACTGTTTCCGATGGTATAGTAAAAAGAGGGTTGTATCAATCCTAAATATTGATAGTTTCCGATAGACTCATTCCCCAGTATCCCGTAATTTGCTCGAAGTCTGAGTTTCGAAACCATCGGACGATCCTGTAAAAAAGACTCGTTTGAAACATTCCATGCCAGTGCAACGGACGGAAATGTCCCATACTTGTTATTGTCACTAAATCTGGATGAACCATCCCTCCGTACCGTTCCCGTAAAAATGTATCTTGAATCATAGGAATAAATCGCACGACCAAACAGGGAAGAGATGGTGTTTGCATTTTCACTCCCAAACACACTTGCATTTCGACTCCCCGCACTTAATACCTGGACGCCATCCGGAAGGTTATAGACTGTTCCACCGGCATCCCTGTAGGTGCTTTTTTCCGCACTTTGTCCGAGTAATATGTTCAGAGAATGTTTCCCAAATTCCTTTTGATAGTTCAGCGTGTTTTCAATCAACCAATAAGTGCTCGTTGAATTACTCTCGCTCATTTCTCCATCCTGCGCTCTCATTTGTGTTCCCATCGCATATTTGTCTTGCAAAGCATAAATCGGACGTGCATAAAAATTATGTCTGAAGGAATTATTCGAACCGATATTGAGTTTGTATTTTAACCCTTTGAAAAATTCGATTTCTCCATAAGCTTCAAAAAACATCCTGTACAAGTCATATTCATCCCTGTCAAGATTTAAAATACCAATCACATTTCCTCCACTTCCAACCGGAGTAGTGGCCAGGGCCAACTGTTCCGGCGTATAATCGGACTGGTAAATTTTAATATTTGGATTGGCCATCACCGCAGATTCAATGACATCACCTCTTCCACCTCCATCCTCAGGTGTATTTTTTTTAAATTCCTTCGTGACGATCAGGCTTTCTCCCATCTTGAATTTCCCTTTCGTATAATCCGTTTTAACCTGTAAATTAAGTTGATTGAACTTTGTGGTCTGAACAATTCCGTCCTGATTCAGATAACCTGCGGCAAAATGGTAATTTACATTTTCCGTACCTCCGCTTGCCGACAGATTGTACTTTTGTATCGGTGCAGTGACATACATCGCTTCTTGCCAGTCTGTTCCTTCAACAGGTAATTCCCCCAAATAATCCGACAGGAAATCTGCAGGAGGCAAGCCTGCTGCAGCCCTTGCATCCGTGTTTACTCTCCTCCATTCTTCCGCATTCAGCAAGTTCATTTTTTCGGCTAATTGCTGAATCCCGTAATCGACATTGGCCGAAAACACGACATCGCCTTTACGCCCGCCGGTAGTTTCAACAAGGATTACGCCATTGGCCGCTCTTGCTCCATAGATGGCTGATGCCGAGGCATCTTTAAGAACTTGCATGGATTTTATGTTATTCGTATTCAACATATCCATTGAGCCTGGAACTCCATCAATCAAAACAAGTGGATTATTGTTTGACAGCGAACCTGCGCCTCTGATCTGAATCCTCATATCAGAACCCGGTTCACCTCCCAAACTTTCAATACTTAATCCTGCCACTTTTCCCTGTATAGCGTCAATCACTTTTGTCTCGACATTGGTGTTGATATCTTTGGAGCCCAACGTGGCTATGGCGCCAGTTAAATCGCTTCGCCTGATAATGCCATAACCAATTGCAACTACTTCATCTAAAGCTACAATATCGGTTTGCAGGATTACATCTATTCTACTTTGCCCTTTAACGGACACTTCCTGAGTAACAAATCCTATACAGGATACAGCAAGCGTTGCCCCCTGTGATACGCTCAGGCTAAAATGGCCGTCCACATCAGTGATGGTTCCGTTGGTCGCAACGCCCTTCTCCACCACATTGGCGCCGACGACCGGCTCGCCCGGCTGGTCGACGACCGTTCCCGTGATGCGGATGTTACTCTGCTGCGGTTCGGTCGTTTCCGGCGACGGACTGGCCGTCGCCGCGTTCATCATGCCCGCTCCCATCGCAAAGATGAATACGGACAGTAGCATCATTCGTTTAAATTTGGCATTTTCCATGCCGTTCATCAAATACTTTTCCATGTTTTTAACAGTTTAATTAATTGTTTAAATGGTACTTTCTAAAAGTCAATCCAGCCGGGAAACGGTACCGGTTATTTCCCAGCCTTCCGTTCGTTTCTTCCGTTTCTTCCATAGGCATTCTGTTTTTTTAATGTGATTGATTCTCTATTCTTTCATGCTTGATTATTAGCTCTACCACCTCAATGCAACCAGACTTATAAGCTTGGCGAGACCAGACTGGTAAGCTCGGTACGGCCAGACTTGCCGGTCTGGACAAGCCAGACTGGTAAGTCTGGTTGCGCAGACCAAACGTCAGACGACCGTGATCGTGTCCGGATATTCATATTCGCGTATGTCTTTGGTATATTTACCGGCGTTTGATGTCGACTGCGTGGCAACCTTCACCCGCCATTTGCCGGGCGTGACGCCAGGCGGCAACACGAACTGAAGTCGGGTCGGTGTGTTGGGAGACAACTGTCCGGCGGGGATGCGCACTTCATCCGTTCCGTCGGCTGCGGTGAAATAGACGCCAATTTCGTCCATCCTGTCTCCCTTGACGGCCAGGCGCATGCCCTGAATCAGTACCATGGCGCCAACATTGAGCGTGTCGGGCAGGCCGGCCACTGGATTGGTCACGCCCTGAATCACGGGGCCGGTCGGCGCAGGCTGTTCGACCACGCTGACCGTAAGATTCCTTATCGCTTCGCGGGCACATTCG
Organism: Tannerella sp.; assembly: GCA_031283785.1. The sequence goes on from JAITBC010000207.1 coordinate 22,454, forward strand.
CCCTGCGTCAGGGCAATGTGAGCGTTCATCTGTTCGGCCGGCACGTTGTGGCCCAAGTCTTTGGTATACACCACGCCGTTGAATCCGAGCGTAGCATGAAACAGGCCGGTCACCACGCTGTGCCCTTCGCCGACGGCCAGTGCACATTCGAGGAGAAACAGTCGTACGAAGGCCAGCCCATTTACATTTTCCGTAGCGATTTCCTTCGCTTTCAGACGACGGATGATCTCCTCGTCGTGCAGCGTGTCGAGCAGGCTCGGACGCAGATAATAGTCGTTTGTCACATCTTTTGTAAGCTCGTTCAAGTGAGCAATTGCCTTAATTGTACTCATAGAAGTTTAATTTAATATGTTTAATGATTGAATGATAGATTATGCTGTCAAATTCCGGAATCCTTGAATAATTGCATGATTGCTCCCGGCGAAAGACATTCCCTTCCCCGCGCGCATCCGTATTTGAGCGTGTATTTTTACGTTTTTCCGGAGTTATTCCTTCGAAAAACGATCGTAAGTTTTGTTGTTTGAAAGATTTGTTTTCAGTATATCCCGCGCGTGTGCGTACTTTCAAAAAAATATTACGCCTGCGTCTCTCTCTCTCTCTCTCTGCAAAAATCGTGCCACAACCCGCCGGAAAGGCGAGTTGAACCGAATAAAGTTGCCAGAAGAATAGAAAGCGTATACATGACTTATTTTTTTATGATACGGCGGTAAAGATATACTTCTTATTTTATAAACACAAAGATTATCCACACTTTTTTTCAGTATAATGCTTTTTTAACCAAATGCAAAACGATCGAAAGATGAAGCGGTTTGGTAGACACATAACTATCAGCGATTTAAATAAACTCCGTCAGTTAAAACTCAATGTTATCAAGTTAAGGAGCTGTCTGAAAATAAACCACCCATTTACGGGTCTGTTTTTCACCATACTTCCTCCTGAAAATGCTTACATACCCCGGTATGCGCGCATTTTCA
>JAITBC010000276.1 GCA_031283785.1 Tannerella sp.
AGTACCCGGCGTTTGAAACTGCCTGTCCACTGCATTTGCATTTCTACTATAAACTGACGTCCTTCATTGTCGGTGCAGCAGACGTCGACTATGGAATCTTTCAACCCGGGTATCTCCGGAACCAGCTCGTTCGACTGATACTGCAATCCCACTATTCGACGGTCTTTCTCCAGAGGCAGCATATTGTTGAGCAAACTCACACACAAGTCTTCATGTTCGCCGAAGATTCGCTTGAACGTAAGGTCATTTTTAGGATCCAAATAATGCGCCATATCTTTACTCTTTCATTTTATCCGGCAAATATACAAATATTAATCAACTCCAACAATACCTGTCCAAAAAAAAATCCCGGAGTAAGTCTTATGGAATAAAAAGACCATATCACGTTTAAATCTGCGAGAGGCTTTAAATTTTATAAAATAGAAATTATTATGATTTTTTTCCGTACCTTTGACGCCGATTATTAATATTTTAATACATAATACAATGGATATTTCACATATAGAGCATCTCGGCATTGCCGTGAAAAGTATTGAAGATCAGCTACCCTATTACGAACAGATATTAGGCGTCAGCTGTTATAACATCGAAGAAGTGGCAGACCAGAAGGTTAAAACAGCATTCTTCCGCATCGGACAGACAAAGATAGAGCTGCTTGAACCGACAAGCGAAGAAAGTACAATCGCCAAATTCATCGAAAAACGCGGAGAAGGTATTCATCACATAGCATTTGCCGTTCCCGATGTGCAACCCGCACTTGAAGAAGCAGCGTCTAAAGGGATACAACTCATAGACAAAGCTCCGCGCGGAGGCGCTGAAGGCTTGAAAATAGCATTCCTGCATCCCAAATCCACACATGGCGTGTTGACGGAATTATGTATGGAATAACACCGTGCGTGATTTTAACGGTTTATAATGCCATTAAAAGTTATAACGTCATCATAAAAAGGACTAACCTTATTAACAATAAACAATTAACATAATGGGAAATCAACTTGAAAAAGTAAAAGAGTTAATCGCTTTACGCGAGAAAGCGCGTCTCGGAGGCGGAGAAAAAGCGATAGAGAAACAACATCAGAGAGGAAAATATACAGCCCGCGAACGTATAGCCATGCTGCTGGACGAAGGCAGCTTCGAAGAAATGGATATGTTCGTAGAACACCGCTGTGTGAATTTCGGACAGGATAAGAAAAAAGTACTGGGCGACGGCGTCGTTACCGGCTGCGGTACGATTGACGGACGTCTGGTGTATGTGTTCGCACAAGACTTTACTGTGTTCGGAGGCTCTCTTTCCGAAACAATGTCTTTGAAAATATGCAAAGTCATGGATATGGCCATGAAAATGGGTGCGCCCTGTATTGGTATTAACGATTCCGGCGGCGCACGTATACAGGAAGGTATAAACGCACTTGCGGGATATGCCGAAATCTTCCAGCGCAATATCATGGCATCGGGCGTAATCCCACAGATATCGGGTATTTTCGGCCCTTGTGCAGGCGGCGCGGTATATTCTCCGGCGCTTACCGATTTTACGCTAATGACGGAAGGTACTTCTTATATGTTCCTCACCGGGCCGAAAGTGGTAAAAACCGTAACCGGCGAAGACGTCTCGCAGGAAGACCTCGGCGGCGCAAGTGTTCATTCCACCAAATCGGGCGTCACTCACCTGACGGCCTCTACCGAAGAAGAAGGGTTGGCGATGATACGCAAACTGTTGAGTTTCATGCCTCAAAACAACCTGGAAGAACCTTCTTATGTCGAATGTAACGACCATATCGACCGCCTTGACGATAACCTTAACGAAATCATACCGGACAGCGCAACACAGGCCTATGACATGAACGATATTATTACAACGATTGTCGATAACAACGAATTTTTTGAAATACAGCCGCATTATGCAAAAAATATCATCATCGGATTTGCCCGTTTCAACGGACAATCCGTCGGTATCGTCGCCAATCAGCCGAAATATCTGGCCGGAGTGCTCGACAGTAACGCTTCGCGTAAAGCCGCTCGCTTCGTCCGCTTCTGCGATGCGTTTAACATTCCGATCGTTTCGTTCGTAGACGTTCCCGGATTCTTGCCCGGCACGGGACAGGAATATAACGGCGTCATCCTGCACGGGGCAAAATTGCTCTATGCTTATGGCGAAGCTACCGTGCCGAAAGTGACGGTTACGCTACGCAAATCGTATGGCGGGTCGCATATCGTCATGAGTTGCAAACAATTGCGCGGCGACATCAACTATGCCTGGCCGACAGCCGAGATCGCCGTGATGGGCGGTTCGGGAGCAGCCGAAGTGTTATATGCCAAAGAACTGAAAGAAGCAACCGACCCGGCAGCGCTAACGGCCGAAAAAATAGAGGAATACGACAAACTGTTTGCAAATCCCTATAATGCGGCAAGATACGGATATATTGACGATGTGATAGAACCTCGCAACACAAGATTCCGTGTCATTCGCGCCTTGCAACAGTTGCAGACTAAAAAACTGAGCAACCCGGCCAAGAAACATGGTAATATCCCTTTATAATCTTAAAAACAGTAACGAATATGAAGATAGACAGGAGAGTAATCATGCTGTTGTTTATGCTGTTGTTCGCGGCAGGAACATATGCACAGCGGGTGGCGTACTTGCGTATCAACGAGGCGTTGATCGTCAACGAAAATAATTTCGTCGACGATTACGGAAATCGAAGCAGCTGGATTGAACTGTTCAACAACTCTGCCGGAACGGTTAATGTCGGCGGCTGTTACCTGACAAATGACCGTAATAACCCTCAGAAATATCCGATTCCGAAGGGCGATGTGCTTACAATCATTCGTCCGCGACAACACGTATTGTTTTGGGCAGACGGGATGGCAAGCCGCGGAACATTCCATGTGAATTTCGAATTAGATGCGACGAAGGATAACTATATTGCACTGTACGATGCGGACGGGAAGACGCTGGTGGATGAAATCATCATTCCGGCGGGACAAAAACCGGATGTAAGTTACGGCCGTAAGATCGACGGAGGAAATGAATGGACGACACTGGCAAAAGTGACCCCAAGCACGAATAATCTGACTTTAGATTCGAACGAGAAAATCGAAAATTTCCTTGTCAACGATTCTTTAGGAGTCGGCATGACAATCACGGCAATGGCGGTTGTTTTCATTGGCCTCATTCTGCTTTACGTCGTCTTCAAAGTCGTAGGTAAAACGGCCATACGGATGAGCACCCGCAGAGCCAAAAAGGCAGGTGTGGAAAATATTCCGGCAAGAGGTCACATGGAGGAAGGCGCCATACTGGCTGCGATTGCTACTGCCCTGTATGAAGTGACGGAAGACGTTCATGACATCGAATCGACCGTACTTACGATACATAAAGTCACCCGGAGATATTCGCCATGGAGCTCTAAAATCTACGGCATGAGAGAATTTTTAAGAAAATAAAAACATCATAATTATTCAATTAAATATTATGAAACAATTTAAATATACAATCAACGGCAATATTTATAACGTAACCGTAAACAAAGTGGAAGATACCACTGCCGAAGTTGAAGTGAACGGAACTCCATATAAAGTGTTAATGGATAAACCGGCAAAGAAACAAGTAATAACCATGAAACGCCCGGTACAGACGATTACTTCGCCGGTCGTATCACGTCCGGTAAGCACTGCATCGGGAGGCGCCATCAAGTCGCCGCTGCCCGGAGTTATCCTTACGGTCGACTGTAAAATAGGCGACACGGTTAAGAAAGGACAAAAGTTACTTGTTCTGGAAGCGATGAAAATGGAAAATACGATTTCTTCCGACCGAAGCGGAGTCGTAGCTGAAATAAAAGTAAACAAAGGCGACTCCGTACTGGAAGGCGCCGAATTGGTAATCATTAAATAAGTCGGGCTATGCAGGAAAGTTTCTTGACATTTTTAGGGGATAATTTGCAAACATTCCTGTCGTACACGGGATTCTCAAATGCCACGTGGGGACATTTAATAATGATATTTGTCGGACTGTTCTTCATTTTTCTGGCAATCAGATTTGAATTTGAACCGATGCTGTTGATTCCAATTGGGTTTGGTATGCTGATAGGGAATATCCCATTCAAAGATGCCGGACTGCAGATTGGGATATATGAAGAAGGATCGGTGTTGAACATACTCTATCAAGGCGTCGTCAAAGGGTGGTATCCGCCGCTTATATTCTTAGGCATAGGAGCGATGACGGACTTTTCCGCGTTAATATCCAATCCGAAGCTGATGCTTATCGGGGCAGCTGCACAATTCGGTATTTTTGGAGCTTATATCATCGCCCTGCAAATGGGATTTGAGCCAGACCAGGCCGGCGCTATCGGGATCATCGGCGGAGCAGACGGGCCGACAGCTATCTTCTTGTCGTCAAAACTTGCTCCTAACCTGATGGGCGCCATTGCCGTATCGGCTTATTCATACATGGCGTTAGTGCCGATTATACAACCGCCGTTTATGCGGCTGCTGACAACACGCAAGGAACGTATAATACGTATGAAACCGCCACGTGTCGTTTCATCGACGGAAAAAATGATATTCCCGATTGTAGGATTACTGCTCACCTGCTTTCTTGTACCTTCAGGGTTACCTTTGCTGGGTATGTTGTTCTTCGGAAACCTGATAAAAGAGAGCGGCGTCACACGCCGTCTGGCCGAAACCGCCCGGGGACCGCTGATTGATATCGTTACAATTCTGCTTGGCGTAACCGTCGGGGCGTCAACACAGGCTACACAATTCCTTACATTTGACTCCATCAAAATCTTCGGACTGGGAGCCTTGTCGTTTATCATAGCCACTTGTGCGGGAGTCCTGTTTGTCAAATTATTCAATTTATTCCTCCGGAATGGAAATAAAATCAATCCGCTTATCGGAAATGCAGGCGTATCTGCCGTCCCCGACTCGGCGCGTATCTCCCAGATTGAAGGATTAAAATACGATCCTACCAATTATCTGCTGATGCATGCAATGGGGCCGAATGTAGCCGGCGTTATCGGTTCGGCAGTAGCAGCCGGTATCTTACTCGGCTTCTTAGGATAAAAAACCTACACGGCAATTCTCGCCTTTTTATACCAGGGACGGTAACAGTATCCGGTTACCGTCCCTGTTTTATTTCCAACTGCTCCCCCCTCCTACCCCGTAGAATTTCACCTGCTGTTCGGGGGTAACAACCGGAAGAAAAACTTTTTTCATTCGTGCGCGCTTGGGAATCCGGAAATTTCATGTAATTTTGCACAGTTTTTTAATAAATTGGGAAGGAATATGGAAATAGTAGCGAGCGGAATACGACCGACCGGTAATTTGCACCTTGGTAACTACTTTGGCGCTGTGAAAAGTTTTTTGAAAATGCAGGATGAGTATAAGTGTTTTTTCTTTATCGCCGATTGGCATTCGCTTACTACGCATCCTAAACCCGAAAATCTGCGCCAGAGCGTTAAGACTATCCTGGCGGAATATCTTGCCTGCGGGATCGATCCTGAAAAGGCGACCATATATGTTCAAAGCGATGTGCGCGAGATTGTAGAACTCTATCTTTACCTTAACATGAATGCTTATCTCGGCGAACTTGAGCGTGTAACGACGTTCAAGGAAAAAGTACGCGCTCAGCCTGATAACGTCAACGCAGGCCTGCTGACTTATCCTGCGCTTATGGCTTCGGATGTGATCATACATAAGGCGGTGAAAGTGCCTGTCGGTAAAGATCAGGAACAAAATATGGAGATGATGCGTAAATTTGCACGCCGTTTCAATAACATCTACGGCATTGAGTTTTTCCCCGAACCGGCTTCTTTTCATCTGTCGGATAAAGCAGTGAAAGTTCCCGGTCTGGATGGCTCCGGCAAGATGGGCAAAAGCGAAGGAAACGCAATCTATCTGGTTGATGACGAGAAAACGATACGTAAAAAAGTGATGCATGCGGTTACCGATTCCGGCCCGACGGAACCAAACAGCGAAAAGCCGGAACCGATCCGCAATCTGTTCACGATGATGGAAATCGTTTCGGGAAAAGATACGTATGACTATTTCAACGAAAAATATAATGCCTGTGAGATTCGTTACGGCGATATGAAAAAACAGCTTGCCGCGGATATTAACGCTTTTTGCGCCCCCATCCGCGAGCGAATAAATGAGATGACGGCCAACGAAGATTATCTTAACAAAGTCGTTCGTAGCGGAGCGGAAAAGGCTTCCGCCAGTGCATCCGAAACATTGAATGAAGTACGCCGGATAATAGGTTTCAAGCCTTACTGACCTGTTCTCGTACGGCGGCGAACGTGATCAGGGTATGTCGCCCGGTACTAAGTTTGAAACAAAACGGTTGAAACGGTCAATCTTGAATTTGTATCCCACATAAACAAAGGCTGACAGGTTATTTTTGTTGAAAAGAAAACGGCTCGTGTTCAGTTCGTCAATTTCATACAAAACATGCGCTCCGACAAAGTAATCTTTGTTATAATAGCAGGTTCCGGCACGGAAATAATTGCATTTGCCTAATTTCGTTTCTTCGGTTGGGGTATGGTCGGTAAACATTTCGTATGAATAACGCTTTGCTGAAATGCCGATCATGTCGGAAACGAACAGTATCCAGTGGCTGCCTGCCACAAAATTGTACGAATAACCTATTCCGAGTTCATATTTTGACAGTTGTATTTTGTTTACACCCAGTTCCGAGATCCATTCGTTTTCCGTGATATACGTATTTTTGATATTTGTATGGAAGTCATAGTCGGCATATCCGAGCGCCGCGATAATCGTGCCGGCATTTTTCAGTTGGCGGAAGACAGGATTAATCGTATTCCCGTAAGCCATTTTCTTTCCTCCGGGGAAAAAGGTCAACTGCGCCGACCTTGAGCGGAAATACGCGCCGTTCAATGCAATCTTTTCCGGTGAAACGCTATTGCCGTCCGGCATGAAATCTTTGAGGTTTGATATATTCAGGCTATTCAGCCATAATATTTCGGTAGTGACGGCAAAGAAACGCGAGTAAGTGTTAAAACTGAAACGCCTGTTATTCTTTTCGTCTCTGTCGCCAATACCCCAACTGTAACCTAATGAAAAAATGTTCCAGCCGATATCGGCGCCGGCATACAGTAATGGCCTGGAATCAAACAGTATGCGTTTTTCCGCATCATCTTTGGGATGAATGGTGAAGTAAGGCATCTGGAACGTAGTTGATAACCGGATTTTCAGCCTGTCTGCTTCGTTTTTGAGGTATTCGGGATTGTGTTTGTATATATTGTAAAATGCCGTATATTTGTCGTATATCCACGACGTTTGTACGGTATCCTTCTTTTGAGCGTAGATTTGACCCGTCAGTGATATGGATACCACGACAGACAGGAGAAAATACCGGTGAAAATAAAAAAAACGCATCTTCAAAGTCTGTTTTTAAGGACATGCAAAGATGCGCACTTTCTTGATTTTGACATAGGTCTACAGCAAAGCCTTTGGATTGAGGTTGTCTTTTTCCATATCTTTGAAGTAGCGATATGTGCCCACTTTTATTTCCGCACAGGCCGCTTCGTCGCACACGATGACGCCTTTGGGGTGCATTTGCAGCGCAGTTATCGTCCACATCTGGTTGACGCTTCCTTCGATAGCCTGTTGCAACGCACGTGCCTTGTTATGCCCGTTTACGACAACGAGCACTTCTTTCGCATCCATTACGGTGCCTACGCCTACCGTGAGTGCGGTTTTGGGAACTTTGCTTACGTCTCCACCGAAAAACCGTGAATTGGCAATTATTGTATCCGCAGTCAGCGATTTCACGCGTGTGCGCGATGAGAGTGAAGAACCGGGTTCGTTGAACGCGACATGCCCGTCGGGACCTATCCCGCCGAGAAACAGATCAATACCTCCGGCTTCTTTTATGCGTCGTTCATAACCGGCACATTCTTCTTCCATATTTTCTGCATTTCCGTTGAGGATATTTACATTTTTCTCCCGAATATCAATATGTTTGAAGAAATTATTCCACATGAAAGAGTGATAACTCTCCGGATGCTCTTTGGGTATTCCAACATATTCGTCCATGTTGAACGTGATCACATCTTTGAAAGAAACGATCCCCTCCCGATACAGTTTTATAAGCTCTTTGTACGTTCCGAGCGGGGACGAGCCTGTCGGTAAGCCGAGCACAAAAGGTTTCTCTGCGGTCGGCGTCGACCTGTTGATTTTCGCAGCAATATAGTATGCCGCCCATTCCGATAATATCTCGTAATTCGGTTCAATAATTACTCTCATGATTTACTTTTTTCTAATGATTATGTTTCAGGATAAAATTGGCTGTACGGTAATTGTCTCCGTATCGACGATTTCAAGGTGGCGTGGCGGGCGCGTGCAGCCCCGTTTGCCGTAACAGGGGAACGTGCTCTCTATATGCGTCATCTCCCGCGTATTACTTAACGTAAAAGTTCCGCCATCGCTTGCCCAAGTTCGATACACTGTCTTTCCGTACTTATGTTTTGCTTTTGTTCTACCGGATTGCCGACCGTTTTCCATTTCATTGTTTCCCCGAAAGCCGTTAAACGTTTGACGGCAGTTCCCGCCCATGTGAATGTGCCGAAACATCCGAATAAACGGTTTTTGATTTCACGTACTTCAATCTTACCTATCAATGCATCTATTTCCGGGAAGATGCCGCTGCTATAAGTCGGGCATCCTATTATCACGGCTTTATAATTAAATATATCGCGCAGTATGTAGGATGCATGACTGGTGCTTGCATCATGCATGGCTATTTCGCGGACGCCACTGTCGGACAGGGAAGATGCAATGGTTTCGGCCATTTGTTCCGCATGTCCGTACATGCTCCCGTACACGAGCGTGACGCCGTTAACCCCTTCATAGCGGCTCAACCGGTCATATATTCCGATAGCTTTCGTTCGTTGTTCGGTCCATACCGGTCCATGTGTAGAACAGACCATACGGATATCCACGCCGGAAAGTTTATTCAAGGCTTTTTGTATGGGATTCCCGTATTTTCCTACGATGTTGGAGTAATACCGGATCATTTCGTCCCAATAACGGGCAGTATTCATCTCCGTATCGAAAATTCCGCCGTCTAACGTACCGTATGTGCCGAACGCATCCGCCGAGAAGAGTATTTTATCTGTTTCATCGTACGTAAACATCACTTCCGGCCAGTGCACCATCGGTGCAGTATAAAATCTAAACGTGTGAGA
>JAITBC010000277.1 GCA_031283785.1 Tannerella sp.
CTTTGATGCACTATATTTACAGCCATTTCTCAAGTCCGTTTGAAAATACTGGACGATGGTTTTCTATTATTTCACGACAATTATTGTCCGGACAGGAAAATATATCCGATACTTCATCCAACAACTGTTTGACGGTTGTTTTTATATCAGATTAATGCCGAGGATAGTATATAGTTACATAAGAGGTGCGCTATCTCGGAACAGCGTAACATGAATTATTGAATACAGTGAGCTGCATACAGCGGTACTGATTTTATATTATTCGCAAAACCGAAATTTCGGGCGGAAATACGAATCGCATATTCCGGTCTGTATTTTTCGACATAAACTCCCAGACTTTTGGATTTTACATTCTCGGCGGCTTTTACCTCGCAGGGAATAATACCTGTTTCCTGTGAAAGTAGAAAATCTATCTCTGCTTCATTGCCTGACGACCAGTAATACAGTTTTCGATTATTTGAAACAAAAGTTTGTGCCACAAAATTCTCAGTTAAAGCGCCGATATACCGAAAATCTTTGTTTTGAAAAATGTCAAATTGCGTTATTCCTGAGAGATGAACCAACAAACCGACATCGGAAAAGTAAAGTTTGAAATTTTTATTGTTTTCATCCGATTTTAAAGGACGAACGGGAGCGACAATCAATTGAACAAAAAGTACCAGGCCTGCCTGTATCAGCCATTCAATTGCTGTCTCATATCTCTGTTTGTTTGCTTTTTCTTCCACTAATTTATACCGAAATTTTCTCTGTTCCTGTGCCAGCTGCTCTTTTATGCTGTTGTAAACTTTCAGAATTACCGGGATCACCCAGCGCAGTATGTCACAGCGTTTCGCGCTTTCGTACCGGTCGGATGTCGATACCTTGCCGGTGCCGAGCGAGAGTACGAACATGTCTTTTATATTCGGGTATTCTCCGCTGTCGCGGCGCTTTGTCTTCATAGCTTCGACACAATGGCGCATAGCATTGGGTCGTTGGCGTAAATGCCGCCGTCGATGAGGTAGGAGGGAGGGCCGCTTACTGACTTATCCATATTTTGTTTTTCGACAACCGATAAAGGTTATACTTGTTTATCATGACCGCCAATTATTTTTCGGAAGGTGAAGGTATTTCCAGTTGTTTACATATAAGCGCACATAAATCGCTGTCAATTTCGGTATGCCGTGGTATCATCGTACGTTTGCCGTTGTCGTAATTCATATATTTGTCGTGTTTTGTTCCATGTTTGATAAAACCACAGTTATGGACATTCAAATGTTTTATGAATTTTGTCCTTTTCATAAACAGAGATTAAAATACCATTTCGGTCTCTTCGAGCATTTCTCCCTGAGGTTCATATTTTTCTCTCAAATCTTCAAGGTACATCTCCAAAACGTCTGAAATATTTTCCTTCACTTCATTTATGGTTAACCCCTGTGTAAAGACTTCGGGAAGCTCTTTTAACTGCCCAATTAAAAAACCGTCTTTCCCGTTCTTAATAACTAACGTACATTTCATAACTGTAAATGTTAAATTTCAATGCCGCAAATATACATAAAAGTTCTCACATATATACACACAGATTCATAAAAATGTCCGGCAAAAATGGCAAATTTCCTTCCATTGAAATAAAGTTTGTTCTATTTTTCTGTCTATAAGTGCCATTTTTATCTCTATGCAAATTTTATTCATATCAAAAATATTGATTTGCAAAGATAATACTTATTTTCCAATTTTGTTCCATGTTTGATAAAACCACAGGCATTATTTTCCGCTGTTTTGTTTCGATCAATCATTTTGTACATCAGCGAATTTTTATTTTGAAACCTGTCCCGTAGACCTCCGAGAGCCAAAGTCCGAAAAAGCGGTCATAGACCTGGTAAACGCCGTTTTCGGAAGTGATGATTTCTTTTCCAAGCAGTTGGTTTGCAGCAGTTTGCACCGAGCCGGAGGATTGCAGACCGTGTTTTTTTATGAATTTCCCGGAAGTGATACCTGCGGCTTTGCCTTCTTTGGCGATGGCGTAAAGCAGTTCTTTTTGCCGTTGTGAAATCAGTTGCAACGTGTTTTGAAACATTGGTTCGAATGAATATATCTTGTTGCGAACAGCAAATTCCACCATCGAAAAATTACAGTTTTCTCCTTTGTCGAGCAGCGAGAACAGTTCGTTGAAAATTGCCTGCACGTACCATGTATGCCCTTCAAAAAGGTTGTAAACCGACGCAATCAGTTCTTCCGAAATTTGTTTTCCCGCATCTTCAAAATGTTGTTTTACGAATTTTGTATATTCCCGAATATCGATTGCAGACAGAGAAACCAGCGAAACGCTTTGATAAAATGGTTGCGATGATGAAAAAAAGATATTTTGCATGATCTGTCGCCTGCTGCCTGCGAAAATAAATGCGGAATTAGTGGAGCGCTGTATATGTGTGCGCAAAACGGCTTCCATATTTTTTTCGGGGTAATTTACGATTTGCTGAAATTCATCAATTGCTACAATACACTGTTTATCCGCATTTTGAAGATATTTAAAAATTTCTTCGAGCGTAAATTCAGGCTTTGAGATTTCACCGATTCCAACATCAAAAATCGGCGTTCCCGTCAATTCGTCCAGCTTGAAAGCCGGGCGTAACGAACTGATCAGGGCGAAAAAATTCTCAACAAACTGCTTGCCGCGCGGTTTGAGCGACTCGAAAATTTCCTTGCCGAGCTTGAAAACAAATTCCTGCAGATTGCTTGTGGCATAAATATCAATATAAAAGGTGTAAAAAGAATCCGCGATTTCCTTTTGGCGACAACAATGTTCTATCAGGCCGGTTTTACCCATACGGCGCGGCGAAATCAGCGCAACATTATTGCCGTTGAGCAATTTCCGCGTTAATTCTTTTGTTTCCGCTTCGCGGTCGCAAAAATATTCCGCCGACACATATCCGCTTAATACAAATGGGTTTCGCATAAAAACTTTTTCCGGCAAAGGTAATTATTGTTTTTCAATAATCAAAATTCAATAATCAGAATTGTTCCATTCGCAGCAATATCTTTTTCATATAAGGCGGTATCCAAATTCCGTATAATTAATATTATGTTAATATGTGAGTGAAATTGGTAAATTTTGTTTTGCCATTTTGGATACTGCTGTTACGATTTCTACCCCAATAACCGCCGGGTTTCGTGTATCACTTTCCAATATCCGCCTTTGTCGGATCCGATACGTTCGAGGATGCCTTTTTGTTTTAGTTTGGAAATATTCGACTTGATTTTCCTTACGGATATGCCAACAATAACAGATAATTCATCGGACGTTACATACTGATTATCTATAATTTTTTCCAGTATTTTCTGTTGATTTTCAGTGACCTTTTCAGTGACCTTTTCCGAGTCGTCCGAATTATCCGCGTCGATACTATATACTGTTACCTGAAGACCTTCATGCCCCCATGCCGGCTTTTAATAAACGGCTATGCTCACATTCCTTTTCTTTTTGACATATGAGAAATAAATGTTTGCTGCGGACCACAACAGAATATCCGTCAAGAATATAAAGGTGCAGTTGAGGTGTTGCATCAAAATGAAGTTGATAATACAGAACGTAGCGTTTAAGGACAAAATCAGAAGCAGGGCGGAGGATTTAGACATACCCATGTCCAACAGTTTATGATGTATATGGTTACGGTCGGCTTTAAAAATGTGCCGGCGTTTTCTTAGGCGAACCAGAACTACACGCACCACATCAAGCATCGGGATAAGAATCGGCGATACGGCTACGACAAGCGCATTGCCGATCGGCGCCATCATAAACTCCGGTATATGACAGATGTAGCGGACTGACAGGTAACTCAGTATGAATCCGAGTGTCAGGCTGCCGGCGTCTCCCATGAAAAGCTTTCGACCCTTTTTGATATTGCCGAACACATTATAACAGAAGAACGGAATAAGCGCGCCTACCGTGCTGAATGCGAGCGCTGCATAGACCCACAGACCGTGGAACAGGAAGAGCGTCCCGTATATACAGCACGCAAAAATGCTTATGCTTGAGGCCAGTCCGTCTATGCCGTCTATTAAATTTATCGCATTTATGACAAATATCAGGATGATGACGGTCAGCGGTATGCCTATCCACGGAACTACTTCGTGAATACCAAGTAACCCGTAGAAGTTGTCAATATAAATCCCGGAAAAAACGACAAGCATTGCCGATAAAATCTGTATAAGAAACTTATGACGATAACGAAGCCCGACAAGATCGTCTTTCACTCCGCCGAAATAGATCAGTAACAGTCCGCACAAAAAAAGATTACATTCCATCATATCGGGATAATAACCGCTGTAGGCAGCAACATCACTCTTATTGATATATTTAAAAAATACACCAATGGTGAACGTCATGGCGAAAATAACAGATGGAGTAAACGATACTCCGCCAAGACGGGGAATAGAACCGTGATGTGTCTTGCGCCCGTTTGGGATGTCAAATATAGAATATTTTTTCGCTATAACCAATATCCTCGGTATAAAAACCAACGCAAAAACCATTGCTGTCAAAAATGACAAAGGAATGCATAAACCACTTATAATCAAAGAATTAAACATACCGCACGTATAATTAAAAATGATCGTCAGTCCCACTTTCCCGTGAAACAGACGTTTAAAAAACACTATCATAAAAACGGGGGCAAAGATACAATATTTTTCGATTACGACAAATTTTGAATGAAAAATTTTTACGGAAAATATGGTGAATATTTGATTATTTATTGAAATTTTCCGTAAAAAAAAGGAACCGGTATTGCTAAATCATTTATATAATGCTACTTTTGCAGGCATTAAAAATCATTTTTGAAGAAAACTTTTATAATATCACAATGCCGACAATATCATCAAGGGGTATCGGTATGCCGGAATCCCCCATACGAAAATTAGTGCCTCTGGCAAACAAAGCTAAATCAAAAGGTCTGAAAGTATATCATCTTAATATAGGGCAGCCGGATTTGGCTACGCCTGAAATAGCGCTCGACGCATTACGTAATATCGATCGCCGGGTGCTCGAATACGGACCGAGTGAAGGCCTGCCGAGTTTTCGGAGAAAGCTGGTAGATTACTACCGCAAATTTAAAATAATGGTAGATGTGGACGATATTATCATCACATCGGGCGGCTCTGAAGCCGTTAATTTCTCCTTTATGGCATGTCTTGATCCCGGTGACGAGATAATAATACCCGAACCGGCTTACGCTAACTATATGGCGTTCGCTATCTCGTGCGGAGCGGTAATAAAGACCATTCCTTCGTCTATCAATGATGCTTTTGCTCTTCCTTCGTTCGATAAGTTTGAGGAGTTGATTACGCCTGCGACAAAGGCGGTGATGATTTGTAACCCGAACAATCCGACAGGATACCTGTATACGCAGCAGGAGATGAACCGGTTGCGCGACCTGGTGAAGAAATATGATTTGTTCCTGTTTTCGGACGAAGTGTACCGCGAATTTTGTTACACGGGAGCGCCCTATATTTCGGCGTTTCATCTTGATGGAATCGAACAGAATGTCGTGCTGGTAGATTCGGTGTCGAAGCGTTACAGCGAATGTGGGCTGCGTATCGGGGCGTTGATTTCAAAAAACAGGCAGGTGCGTGAAAATGTGATGAAATGGTGTCAGGCTCGGCTTAGTCCGCCGCTAATCGGCCAGATCGTCGCCGAAGCGTCACTCGACGCCTCGGAAGAGTATATGCTGTCGGTTTACAACGAATATCTGCAACGTCGCAATTTCCTGATAGACAGGCTGAACCGTATACCCGGATGCTATTCCCCGATACCGATGGGCGCGTTTTATACGGTAGCCAAATTGCCGGTAGACGATGCCGACAAGTTCTGCGCATGGTGTTTGAGTGAGTTCTCGTACGAAGGACAGACGATTATGATGGCTCCGGCTTCCGGATTCTACACCACGCCGGGATGTGGAAAAGATGAAGTACGCCTTGCCTATGTACTAAACAGAGAGGAACTGGCTAAAGCGCTGACAGTTCTGGAAAAGGCGCTGGAGGCGTATAATAATTTTTAACCCCTACAATGTGAATTTAGAACTTTTTCTTGCCGGAAGGATACATTTTTCCAAAGATAAGGGGGATAGCCGGCGCGTGACGCCCCCCGTCGTACGGATTGCCATGGCCGGTATTGCCATCGGACTGGCGGTGATGATTGTATCCGTTGCCGTGGTAACAGGCTTCAAGAAGGAAGTCCGTAATAAAGTGATCGGTTTTGGGGCGCATATACAAGTGACTAATTTTGATAATAACACTTCGTACGAGACAGTGCCGCTGGCTGTTAACGATTCGTTGCGAAGTGCGCTGGAGAATACTGCCGGCGTGTGCCATATTGAAATTTTTGCGACGAAGCCGGGTATCATCAAAACGGATAACAACTTTCATGGAATAGTGCTTAAAGGTGTAGATTCCGGTTTTGATACTGCTTTTTTCAGAAAACATTTGGTGGAAGGGGAGATGCTTCGTATTGATCCGGAGAAAATAAGTAATGAAGTTATCCTGTCCGGCACTATGGCGAGGATGTTACACATCGTATGCGGCGATTCGTTTATTGCTTATTTTGTTAACGATCAGGATGTTAATGATAACAGGGATGTGCGTGCGCGAAGACTTCGTGTCACCGGCATTTATGACACGGGGTTTTCGGATTATGACAGGCTGTTTGTCCTGTGTGACATCAGGCAGATACGCCGCATAAACGGATGGGACGATGATATGGCAAGCGGGATAGGGATTTTTATCGATCACTATAATACCATCGACGAATTGACGGACGAACTGTATTTTTCGCTGATAGACAGTAAAGACCGTCTTGGGAATACTTATTATGTACGCTCCATCAAAGAACTAAACCCGATGATTTTCAACTGGCTCAATGTCCTTGACTCGAATGTGGCCGTGATCCTGATACTGATGATCCTTGTCTCCGGTTTTACAATGATCTCCGGCCTCCTGATTATCATCCTTGAACGTACGAATATGATCGGTATCCTGAAAGCGCTTGGCGAAAGTAATTACGGCATACGGAAAGTCTTTCTTTACGTATCATTTTTCCTCATTGTGAAAGGTATGTTCTGGGGCAATGCAGTCGGTATCGCCGTATGTATGCTGCAGTCGCAGTTCAAATGGATAAAACTTGATCCGGAAACGTATTATCTCGATGCGATGCCGATTGATATGAACGTCGTTACGTTCCTCGTAATCAACGTCTGTTCGCTGGCGGTTTCAATGTTTATGATGATTGCACCCTCTTTCATGATTTCAAAAATAGATCCTGCCACGTCCCTCCGGTTTGAATAAAAGATACCTTTTTTTGTAATACTCTCAAAACTTGTATTATCTTTGCGTTCCATATGATAGAAAGGATATATATACTTGAAAGTGTAGACCCTCTGACGTTCTACGGAGTAAATAACTGTCATCTGCAGCTTATCAAAAATCTTTTTCCTAAGTTGCGGATCGTAGCACGCGGTAATGTGATGAAAGTCATCGGCGAAGAAGATGAATCGGAAAATTTCCTGAAGAAAACCCGCGAGATAGAAAAATATTGTGAATCGTACAACTCCCTTTCCGAAGACATCATTATCGGGATCGTGAAAGGCGAAAAGATCGTGTCAGGGAAACAGCAGGCCAACATTATTACATATGGAATGAACGGTAAGGCGATAATAGCCCGCTCGGAAAACCAGCAGAAACTCGTTGACGGTTTTGACGGTAATGATTTGGTTTTCGCCGAGGGGCCGGCCGGTTCCGGCAAGACGTATGTTGCAATAGCGCTCGCGGTAAGAGCGTTGAAAAACAAACAGGTGCGTCGCCTGATCCTAAGCCGGCCGGCTGTCGAAGCAGGCGAGAAGCTTGGCTTTCTGCCCGGGGAGATGAAAGATAAGCTTGACCCTTACCTCCAGCCGCTGTATGACGCTCTTCAGGAGATGATTCCGGCAACAAAACTGAAAGAATATATGGAAAACAATACGATTCAGATAGCTCCGCTGGCTTTTATGCGCGGACGTACGCTGAACGACGCCGTTATTATCCTTGACGAAGCGCAAAACACTACAACGCGCCAGATCAAAATGTTCCTCACGCGCCTCGGCACGAACGCAAAAATGATCATCACAGGCGACATAACGCAGATAGACTTGCCCCCGACCGTAAAATCCGGACTTGTGCAGGCTATGGAAATATTAAAACATGTGCCCGGTATCGACAGGATAACATTTGAAAAAAAAGACATTGTACGCCACAAACTCGTACAGCGGATTGTAGAAGCATACGAGGAAAACGATAATTTATTAAACATTTAAAACTCAATGATTATGAAAGCCTTGACAAAAACAGATTTCCTGTTCCCGGGACAAAAAAGCGTTTATCACGGGAAAGTTCGCGATGTATATAATATAAATGACGATAAGCTGGTGATGATAGCAACCGACCGTATTTCGGCCTTTGACGTCGTGTTGCCGGAAGGTATTCCTTTCAAAGGACAAATGCTCAACCGGATAGCTGCCAAGTTTTTGGATGCGACGAACGATATCTGTCCGAACTGGAAACTGGCGACCCCGGACCCGATGGTTACGGTCGGCATACGCTGCAAAGGATTCCCGGTCGAAATGATTGTGCGCGGTTACCTGTGCGGGAGCGCCTGGCGGACGTACAAAAGCGGCGCCCGTGAAATTTGCGGCATCCGCATACCCGACGGCATGCGCGAAAACGAGAGATTCCCCGAACCTGTCGTGACGCCAACAACAAAAGCCGGACAGGGCGCTCACGACGAAGATATCTCAAAAGAGGAAATAACAGCTAAAGGTTTTGTTTCACCCGAAGATTATGCCACACTGGAAAAGTATGCGCTGGAACTGTTTAAACGTGGAACGGAAATTGCCGCAGAACGCGGACTTATTCTTGTAGATACAAAATATGAATTTGGGAAATACGACGGCACAATTTATCTGATGGATGAAATTCACACGCCCGATTCGTCCCGCTATTTCTATTCGGAAGGCTATAAGGAACGTTTCGAAAAAGGGAAACCGCAGAAACAACTCTCGAAAGAGTTTGTTCGCGAATGGCTGATGGAAAACGGCTTCCAGGGTAAAGCAGGACAACAAATCCCGGAAATGACAGCCGCCGTCGTCAGGGGGATAACAGACAGATATATAGAACTTTACGAGCATATAACGGGAGAAACTTTTGTGAAAGACGAAAACGAAGATATTATCGCACGTATAGGGAGAAATGTTGAAAAATGGTTAATTGGCTAAATGATATAATTATATATGAAAAAATATGGTTTAATAGGTTTTCCTTTGGGACATTCTTTTTCAAAAGATTTCTTCAACCAGAAATTTGCATCCGAAGGAATTGACGCGGAATATGTTAATTTCGAAATCGAGAATGTGAACGATTTGAAATATGTGTTGCGGGAAAATTCATCGTTATGCGGACTTAATGTGACGCTTCCACATAAGATGAATGTAATTCCGCTGTTAGACAGCATCACGGATAACGCCCGTAACATAGGTGCAGTCAATGTCATAAAGTTTAAGAAAGGAGGGTTGTTCGGCAAGCTTCATCTCGAAGGTCATAATTCCGATATACTGGGTTTTAAAAAATCGATTGAGCCATTGTTGAACGAGACGCACCGCAAGGCGCTGATACTCGGCACGGGAGGCGCTTCGAAAGCAATCTGTCACGGCCTTAAACAGCTTGGGATAGAATCCATCTTTGTTTCGCGTACGCAAAAAGAGTTCGGCATCACTTACGAGGAAATAACGCAGAATACGATAGCGAATTACACGGTTATCGTTAACACGACGCCGGTAGGCATGTATCCCAAAAGCGACATTTGCCCCAATATCCCTTACCGTTACATAACACCCGGACATATCATGTACGATCTGCTGTATAATCCGGACGAGACTTTGTTTATGAAAAAAGGGAAGGACAGGGGTGCTGTCGTAAAAAACGGCCTTGAAATGCTGCTCTTACAAGCATTTGCCTCGTGGGAGATATGGAACAGTTAAAGAGAGGAATAGCGCGCGGTTATCTGAGCCTCTCTAAAGAGCGAACAAGGGCTTCGTCGGCGCCTATGTTACGGATTGCCAGATAGTTCAGGATAAGCGCTATAACAGGGAAGGCCGCCCAGATGCGGATATTCACTTCCATATCCGGCAGTTCCGGCAATTGCCCGAAATGCCACAGGTAAAAACAGGAGAGGGCACAGAAACCGATCATCAGCAATGCGTTGAAAATACACATGCGTATCTGGAGGATACGTTTTTTATACAGAAAGATGGTTGCAAGCGCCAAAAGTATTATGATGACTGCAACAGCCATAAGAGACCATGTGGGATAGGCGAGTTCCGGCGGTTGTATTACCGTATTCAAACCTGTCACTTCAAATGAATACAAATTACCTTCCGATTGCAGCAGCGCTACCGGAAGATATATAAGGGCTAAAAATAAGCCTGCTACAATTAACAGGTATACTGTCTGTATGCGTTGTATCATAAAGGGAAACGGTTATTCCGAAAGTTCTTTTTTAACAGGATTCTTCCAGTATATTTCTCCGTCTTCAAATTCCTTGATGGCGATGAGCGTCGACTTGGGTAACTTCTCGTAGTAACGGGATATTTCTATTTGTTCGCGATTTTCAAACACCTCTTCCAGGTTGTCATTATACGAAGCAAATTCCAGCAGTTTCTTATCCAGATCATGTTTTATGTCCGATGAAATCTGATTTGAACGTTTTCCTATAATCACTACCGTCTCGTATATATTCCCCGTTTTTTCCCACATCTTCATGATATCGCGTGAGACCGTGCTCGACGGCGCTTTTGATTTTCGATAATCCATATTTTTTACCTGCTTATATTTAATAATAATTCTTTTCTATTTTCTTGTTCGCAAATTCAAAGTATTTCTTTACCTGCCTGACATATTTACCTTCCGGATATTCATTCATATAGTTATAATACTGATCAACGATCTCGCGGTAACGTCCCTGCAGGCGTTCCTCAATACTTACTGTTGCGAGTTCGTATTTCGCTGCCACCATAAGGTAGATAAGATCTTCCCGGTACTTGGAGTCGGGATAACTTTTTAACGCATTATCTGCCGTAATCACACATGCAAGATAATTGTTACCCATATAAGTTCCCAGATTGTAATATAGTTTGGCTGCCAAATATTCCTTATAAGCCAGTTTTTCCTGCAACTCGAATAATATATCCTGCGCCTGACGTGCACGTTCGCTCTGTGGATAATTTTCCATGTAAAGCAAAAACTGCTGGATCGACTCGTGTGTCTGTGTCTGATCCAAACGCGGGTCGGGAGAATCCAGGTACAGTCCGTAAGCTGCATAAAAACGGGCAAGCTCCGCAAACTCCCCCTTGGGATAAGTATTATAATACGACTTAAAATATTCCGATGCAGTCACATAATCTTTTTGCCCGTAATAGCTCTGAGCCAGCAAATATAAAGATTCTTCCGCTTCCGAACGGCCACGGAAATACTGCACTACTTCTTCCAGTAAAGTAGCCGATTTTACATATTTCTTCTGGTTAAAATACTTCTTTGCATAAGAGTATTTCAAATCTGCATCCTGACTTTTCAACAGTTTATTATATTCCCCACAGGAAAATAATAACGGCGTAATGACTGATATAAACAAGATAATTTTCTTCACACTCAGTTTTATTTTTGCCTGCAAAGGTAATACTTTAATCCGAACTGTCTGTGTTTAAAACGTTAATAATTACAATCTATATAAGTCGCTGGCAGCTAAAAGCTCTAATTTATTGGCAGTTAGCACCTCTATACACTTCTCCAGATTGTCCGGGCGGATAATCACATTTGCCGATTCTCCCTCCGAAAACGCATACATATATTCAATAAATATACCCGACCGCGTGATGATATCCATCACATAACCCAGCGCCATGGGCCTGTTCGGACAGTGCAGGCATATTACATCGGCCTGGCTTACGGCATACTTGTTGTCGCGTAATATCCTGATCGCCTTTTCCGTATCGGAAACGATAAGGCGCAGAATACCGAAATCCGAATTTTCGGAAACGGTAAATGCCGTCATGTTGATATCTGCTTCACCCAGTAGTTTTGCCACTTCCGTAAAGCGTCCCCTCTTATTCTCCAGAAATATTGATAATTGTTTTGTCAGCATAATAACACAAGTTTTAGTTAATATATTTACGCCCTTAAGCAAATTTACGATTGTCAATAACGTGTTTTGCTTTGCCCTGACTGCGTTCAATGCTTCGCGGTTCTACAATTTTTATATCCGGCTGCAAGCCGATCACACTCTGCAATCCGGAAGCTATTTTCTTTTTCAGGGCAAGTATTTTGTTCATCTCGTCGGAATAATATTCCTGGCGTACTTCGACCTGTACCTGGAATGTATCCATATTGTCAACACGGTCGACGATGATCAGGTAATGAGGTTCGAACTCCGGCAATTCGAGTATGACGGATTCAACCTGCGACGGGAATACGTTCACTCCACGTATGATAAGCATGTCATCGCTACGCCCGAGTATACGGCCCATACGTACTGCCGTGCGTCCGCAGGGACATTTGTCATAATTAAACGACGTCAGGTCGCGCGTGCGATACCGAATCATCGGCATGCCTTTTTTTGTAAGGGTCGTGAATACCAATTCACCCTGTTGTCCCGGTTCGACCGGTTCCAGTGTGTTCGGATCTACAATCTCAGGTAAAAAATGATCTTCCCACAGGTGCGTTCCATTCTGGTATTCACATTCACCTCCCACACCGGGACCGCAAATCTCGGTCAAGCCATACAGGTCGTAAGCTTTAATATGAAGTTTGTCTTCGAGCTCCTTCCGCATATTTTCCGTCCAAGGCTCGGCGCCAAAAGCTCCTATGCGAAGTTTAAATTCTTCGACAGGTATTCCGGATTCGCGAATCGTCTCCGCCAGATGTAAAGCATACGAAGGAGTGCAAGCGAGAGCATTCGCTCCAAAATCGTGCATTAACTGAATCTGTTTCCGGGTATTACCGCTACTCATTGGAATAACCGTGCCGCCAATCGTCTCCGTTCCCGCATGAGCGCCTAACCCGCCGGTAAACAACCCGTAACCATATGATACCTGTACGATATCATTCCTCGTCAATCCGTATGCAGTAAGGCATCTTGCCACGACTTCGCCCCATACGGAAAGGTCTTCGCGCGTATATCCTACGACAACAGGCTTGCCTGTTGTACCCGATGAAGCCTGAAGACGTACAATTTCCGACATGGAAACCGCCAAAAGGCCGAACGGATAGTTGTCCCTCAGATCCTGTTTAACGGTGAAAGGTAATTTCGTAATGTCGTCAACCGATTGTATATCATCCGGCGTTATACCTGATTCCTGCATTTTCTTACGGTAAAAAGGCGCGTTATGATACACTCTTTCAACTACCCTCTTCAATCGTATGGATTGCAATTTACGCATTTCATCGCGCGACATGCATTCCATGGTTTCATTCCATATCATCTTTCTATATATTATTAATGTACAACTTAAATTAGCTACAAAGATAATACTTATCGGGAAAAATAAAAAAAAACGGTTTATTTTTTTACGGGTTTTTCATTTTAATCTCCGTATATGCCGGGATTTCTTTCTGAAAACTGCTTTTCATATTTGCGTAGTCCATACGGCAGCAATAGTGTGCCAATCCGTTGCTGACAATGAGGCAGGGTACTTTAAGCGCTGAATTATAGCGTGATATCTGGGCAAAAATATTTTCGGTGATGACAATCTCCGGTGCTTTATATTCGACGATTAACAATGGCTCCATATAATTGTCATATACTATGGTATCACACCGTTTGTATATGCCGTTCACATAGACGGCAACCTCGTTGGCAATACGTTCCGGGGGATATGACTTCGATGTTATCAGGTAATTCACAAAATGTTGCCTGACCCATTCTTCGGGCGTAAGCACAACATTTTTACGGCGCAACGGATCATAAATATATCGCTTACCGTCTTTTTCCGTCACATTTACATTATATGAAGGTAAATTTAGTGGATGCATATTGAATTATTTTGTATATTTCGTCTATAAATTTTGCCGGACATTTTTATGGGTCTGTGTGTGTATATATGAAGACTTTTATGTACATTTGTCCGGTTTTATTCGGACAAAAGTACAAAATAATTATGTAAAATGCGTTATGTACAGCTAAAAGAATGGCGGCAAAAGAATATACATTTGAAGAAATATGCCGTGATATAACGGCCGGAAAGTTTGCTCCCGTTTATGTTTTGATGGGGGAAGAACCTTATTTTATCGATTGCATTGAAAATTTATTAGTCCGGAATGTGTTGGACGAAACGGAACGGGATTTCAACCTGATGATTTTTTACGGCGCCGATGCCGTTGCAATGGATATCATAAACACGGCACGCCGTTTTCCGATGATGGCCGAACGTCAGCTTGTCATCATCAAAGAAGCGCAGGAGCTGAGTAAACTCGAACTCTTGAGTCATTATCTGAAAGCGCCTGCGCCGTCGACTGTTTTAGTGATTTGTCACAAATATAAAAAGATCGACGGACGTAAAAGTATCCTGACGGAAGCAAAAAAAAACGGTATCGTTTTCGAGTCAAAAAAAATTTATGATAATAAGATGGCCGGTTTCATCGTATCGTTCATAAAACAACATTCGATGGATATCGACGGGAAAAGTGCGCAGATGCTGGCCGACTACATAGGAAACGATATCGGGCGGTTAGCAAAGGAGGCGGAGAAACTGAAAATTATATTAGGCGGAGGAGACATTCCGAAACGTATAACGCCCGAACTTATTGAAACGAATATCGGGATCAGTAAAGATTACAACAGCTACGAACTTGTCAACGCCGTCGCATCGAAAGATATCTTGCGTGCCAACCGCATTGCGGATTATTTCGACAAAAACCGGAAAACAAACCCCATTCAGACCGTTTTATCTGCATTATTCAACTATTTTGTTAACCTCATGATTTGTTTCTATTCTAAAGACAAATCGGAAAAAGGCATTTTGCAGACATTAAATCTGCAATGGTCGTTCCAGGCCAAAGATTATTTACTCGGCCTGCGTAACTATAAAGCGATGAAAGTATTTGATATCATACACGAAATACGTATAGCGGATGCCAGGTCGAAGGGCTTCGAAAATAATTCGGCTACATCAGGCGATATTTATAAAGAACTGTTATACGGGATTATGCATTAATTTAGATATGTCCGTCAACTCGCTTCTATGAACCGGCGTTGTAGAAAATATACACCGTATTAGAAAAAATATAGAATTGTATATCCTTCGCATATTTATGACAGAATGTCGCTGTTATAAATAAACAAATATCACAGTAAACAAATGTATACACAACATATCTGCATACAGAGGAGCAACTAACCGAGTTACTTCTGTATACACGCATATTGTGGTTACATTGGTAAACTGCCGATAACATTATTATGTTTATTTTCTTTCTGTTTTTACAATTCTGCCACCTGCGACAGCATATAAATATGTATTCATTACCGTCTTCGTTTATTGTGGCATTTCCTGTATTATTTGAACGCTAATTAAATAAAAATCAAACTGTTATAAATGACGGTTAAAGTAAAGTCGCAAATGATCCGGCATAATTTAGTATATTATTGTAAAAATACGCCCGAAGCAAATGATCAGTAACGAATTATTACAAACTTAAATACCTTATAATTAATATGTTACATAGGTTTATTAAAGTTTTACTTTATCGTATTATTACCGCACACATGGCATGTTTTACAATTGTTATTTACTTATGTGAATTACACCTGCCTGTTCTACTTTACAATTGTATCGCAAATAGTTTACAAAAATAATTTGCATTTGTGAATTATTCCATTTATATTTGTAACCTGAATATTAATAAAGGACATGACATTTTGTCGTATGATAATTGTAAATTATTTAAACAATGAAAGAACGAATTATTTGGATTATGAAAGAAAAAAACATGAATGCTTCACAGTTTTCCGATACTGTCGGCATTCAGAAAGCGACGATATCGCATATTCTGGCCGGACGTAACAATCCAAGCCTGGATATAGTAACGAAAATCCTCGCCAAATTTCCGGAAATCAGTCCGGATTGGCTTCTATCGGGAAAAGAACCGGTAATGCGCAGTTTTTCGGTAAACACCGGAAGCGCTGTGCCCGGAGGCGATCTGTTTTCCCAATCCGATTTCTCATTAACGGCGAAATCGGAAATGCCCCCTGCGCCGACAGAAAAGCCGGAAAATAATATCGGTATTCGTGAGAAAAAAAAGTTTACAGATGGAGTACATCCGGTTGATAAAGTTTACAATAGTGAAAACGACGGAAAGGAGAAAGAAATCGCAAAAGAAACAATTGTATACAAAGAGCGCCCTCATAAAACAATTGACAAATTGTTGATATTCTATTCGGATAATACATTTGAATCTTTTATTCCGGAAAAGCACAATATAAAAAGCGATTTGTAATTAACCGTATCGGGGTATTTATACAAACTTCAACATGTATTGCGTAAGACCGTATAAACGGTTATAACCGAAAAAAGTATAAGTGCCGCCCATTTACCATAGAAAATATTGCGCATACGGTATCTTTTGTCGTCGGGTAAATTTGCAATATATTCCATATATATTCCCGCTAAAACATATGGTACAAGTACGAACATCAAAGGATTATACCTGAATGCCGTCAGGAAATTTCCCTGAAACAGATTATAAAAAGCCCGTTGGGCGCCACATCCCGGACATTTATATCCGGTAAGCGTATATACAGGGCATTTAGGGAAAAATGCATAATTAGACGGATCAAAACGAGAGTATAAGTATACACCTGTAATAATCGCAATTATAAGGATTATACCTGTCCATATTTTTCTCTTTCTTTTCATATGAAGTTATAAAAAAACGAAGAAGTGAAGGTATTCCACTTCTCCGTTTCCTGTCTCCGTTTTTTTTCTACGACGTTATCAGTCAAAATAAATGATCAAGACCTCCGGCTTCTCTTAAAGCAACAGCAAAAAAAGCAAAATAGACGATTATATATAATATATAAGATGCAACGGCAAGGATTGCCGCCCATATGTCTAATTTCTTTGCTGTATCGGCATTGCTGATCGCTTCTTTTATATTGCCGGATTCAAATTCGGAATTAACACTGTTAGCTTTTACAATCGCTATTATACCTAATATAATGGAAATCGGAGAACAACAACACAGAAACGAAATTACAGTAACAATTATCGATTCCGTCAAATAATTTTTCGGCGGGATCATACCTCCACCATACGGCCCACCCGCCGGAGCATATGGTTGTTGATAAGATTGCGACGAAGGCTGACTGTAAGTCGCCTCGTTATAATAATGCTGATGAGATGATGATTGTGGCGGCGGTGTCGGATAGATTATCTGCGCTCCGCAATTACCACAAAACGTAACTCCTTCCATGTTTTGCATTCCACATTTTGGACAATTCATAATCGTATAATTTTATTTGTTATTATTGGATGCACAAAAATAAAATTTTAATAATTAAGGGCAAAACTTTATCACGAAAAAAAAATCGTTTTGGTGAATTTTTAACTTTTCGCGGAAATAATTTAACATATGCTGGCGATATCATACCCCGTTTGCAAAGCTTTCAGGTTTAATTCGATAATTTCCTGGCTTTTCCGGATAAAAACAGACCGTATACCTTCCGCTATTTTATCATAGCCGATACCCAGAAAAGGGGTTGCTGCTCCCAGCATGACGATATTCGCCACGCGTGGTGAACCAAGATTTTTAGCTATGGCTTCAACATCGAGAATGACCTTGTGAGGAAGTTTCTCCAATTCTTCGTATATCAATTCCATTTCCGGATAGTTCGGAATGTTTACAAATGGATGCGAATTAGTAACGATCCAGCCGTCTTTCTTTAAGTATGGCAGGTAACGCAGACATTCCATGGGTTCTAATGAAATAATCAGATCTGCCTGTCCTGACGGGATCAGGTCGGATGATACGGGTTTGCCGGACAATCGCAAATTGGACTGCACGTCGCCTCCACGTTGACTCATGCCGTGCACTTCGGCTTGTTTCATATGTAAACCTTCTTTTAGAGCCGCTTCTCCGATAACGGCGGCTATGGACAATATACCTTGCCCGCCTACGCCTGACAATATAATATCTGTTTTCATTTGTTATCATTAAAATTGGTGGTATCCTTATTTTTATTTTTGCGGCTCATCGTCTGTATACATTCACGCCGGGGAATGATTACGGAAACGCCTTTATACTCAATTTCTTTCCTGATCACAGTTTTTATTTCTTCAAAATTCTTCCTCAACGGCGTTACGGCCCGGATATGTTCTGCCGCTACGCCGATCCCGGCGCATATAGACTCTATACGTCCCGTAGCGGCAGAATCCTGCCCTCCGGTCATTGCCGTCGTTTCGTTATCGGAGATAATAATTGTCACATCCGTATTTTCGTTGACACAATCCAACAGTCCCGTCATGCCCGAATGGGTAAATGTAGAATCCCCGATAACGGCTAAAACGGGAAAAACACCCGCGTCCGAAGCTCCTTTTGCCATTGTTATGGAAGCGCCCATGTCAATGCATGAATCAATCGCGCGGAAAGGAGGCATCGCACCAAGCGTATAACATCCGATGTCGGAGAATACCTTAGCATATTCGTATTCGCGGATAACTTCGTTCAGCGCCTCGAACAGATCACGGTGTCCGCAACCTTTACACAGTGCGGGCGGACGCTGTCCGACAATTTTCGGAATCCGGTAATACTGTTCTATCTTTTTGCCGAGTGCGCGTCCTACGGCATCGGGATTAAGCTCCCCGTCGCGTTGAAGCGTACCGTCGAGACGCCCGCGAATCTTCAGGTCATTCCGGAAATATCCTTTTAGCTGCGCTTCTACAAACGGATATCCTTCTTCCAGAACAAGGAGCTCTTCACATTCGGATACGATTTTCGCCAACAGTTTTTCCGGTAACGGATACTGGCATATTTTCAGGACGGGATGTTCGAAGCCTTCCGTAATGTTTTCAGACAGGTAGTTGAAGGCGATACCCGTTGTTATTATTCCGAGTTTCTTATCCGGCCCGTCAAAATATTCATTATAGGCCGATTCTTCGGCGTTTTTAACGAACAACTCCTGCGCGTCAATAAGTTTCCTAAACCTTATACGCGCCATGGCGGGCAATAAGATATATCTCTGCCGGCCGTCTTCCGGGAGATGAATCTCGTTTTGCTTTTTCGGTTCACGTGTGATAACGCCCGAACGCGAATGAGCCATGCGGGTCGTTATACGCATAAGGATAGGGTATCCAAGTCTTTCCGAAAGGTCAAACCCTTCGTAAGTCATATCGTAAGCTTCCTGCTGATTCGACGGTTCGAGCATCGGTATCATCGCAAAAGTGCCATATATCCGGTTGTCCTGTTCGTTTTGCGACGAATGCATCGAAGGATCATCCGCCGAAAGGATGATCATACCGCCGTTTATACCGCTCATGGCTGCGTTCATAAAGCAGTCGGCCGCAACATTAAGACCCACATGTTTCATGCAGCACAGGGAACGTTTCCCGGCATAACTCATGCCGAGAGCCGCTTCCATCGCCGTTTTTTCATTAGAACACCAACGGCTGTGAATATTGCTTCCCGCTGTTTTTTGCTGTATATACTCGGTTATTTCGGTCGAAGGGGTTCCCGGATAGGAATAAACACCGGATAATCCCGCATCAATCGCTGCCTGAGCAATAGCTTCATCACCTAAAAATAATTTTTTATCCATTATAAACTTGTTTTTATTTGATACCTTTCCTGTTTAGTTCGGCGTGGTATTTCAGGGCATTCCGGTTGTGCTCTTTCAATGTAACCGCAAAATTGTGGCGTCCCGAAAAATCTTC
>JAITBC010000297.1 GCA_031283785.1 Tannerella sp.
ACACCGTTTTATGTGGTGCAATGGTGGTGCAAATCACAAAACCAAAAACCCTAATAATCCAATTATCAGACTATTAGGGTTTTATTTGGTACCCAGAGCCGGGATCGAACCGGCATGTCATTGCTGACACTGGTGTTTGAGACCAGCGCGTCTACCGATTCCGCCATCTGGGCAGTTGGTAAAATGCAGGGCAAAGGTAGGTATTTTTTTCGAATTTGCAAGCTTTTGGTTTTTTTTGCACTCATCTGGCCATTAAAATTAAATTATTTCATTTTCTTTGTCACGTTAAATGTATTTACGTAAACTAATTAAATTCAATACAAACTGATGAGAGACAATTTTTGTGTTATAATGGGGGGGGGTATCGGAAGCCGTTTTTGGCCGTTCAGCAGAGAGAGTTATCCGAAGCAATTTCTTGATTTCTTCGGCATCGGGCGTTCATTGTTGCAAATGACAGTGGATCGTTTTGCCAAAATAATCCCGATGGAGAATATTTATATCGTGACGAATGAAAAATATGCCGAGTTGGTTAAAGAGCAAATTCCTTTGCTTCAGGAGAAACAGATTCTTCTCGAACCTACACGGCGAAATACAGCGCCGTGTATTGCATATGCGGCTTATCATATAAAGGCGCGTAACCCGAACGCGAATATCGTGGTGGCGCCGTCGGATCATCTTATACTGAAGGAAAGCGAGTTTCTGGCTGCGATAGATGAAGGTCTGAAGTTTACAAAAGAAAACGAGGCGCTTATGACACTCGGTATCAAACCGAGCCGGCCGGAAACAGGATATGGATATATACAGAGTAGTGACATGACGATCGGAAATTTCACAAAAGTGAAGACTTTTACCGAGAAGCCTAATCCGGAACTCGCAAAAGTGTTTATGGATAGCGGCGAATTTTTCTGGAATTCGGGGATATTCCTGTGGAACGTAAACACAATTATGAATGCTATACATAAGTTCCTTCCGGAAATATCCGCACGTTTTGACCTTGATACGGAAAAATTCAATACGCCCGAAGAACGCAGTTTTATTAATATTCATTATCCTTACTGTCCTAACATATCTATCGATTACGGCATAATGGAAAAGGCTGATAATGTATATATGCTGTGCGTTGACTTCGGTTGGGCAGACCTTGGTACATGGGGGTCGCTGTTTGATATTGCAACTAAAGATGAGAACAATAATGCGCTCCTGAAAACGCATGCCCTGATTTATGAGAGCGATAACAATGTGATTGCATTGGGCGATCAGAGAAGATTAGCGGTAATACAGGGGCTTAAAGATTATATTGTTGCCGAAAGCGGGAATGTTCTGCTTATATGCAAACGGGAAGATGAGCAACGTATCAAACAGTTTATGGCTGATGCGCAAATAAAATATGGTAATGAGTTCAGTTGATTTCCGGGAAGTCTGCGGAGCTCTTTTTCTTTAGAAAATACTGTCTTTCCGGCTCCGGATAATGTTCGATTGCATAACGCAATGCGGTACGGGGCATTTTAACGGCATATTTTTCGAGGAAACCGGTCAGGATGTTACGGTCGCGTTTACCTGTTTCACGCAGCATCCAGCCGACGGCTTTATGCATAAGGTCATGCGGATGAGTCAATAATTTTTTTGATAATTCAATCGTGTCGATGAAATCGCCTTTGCGTATAAAAGCTAAAGTCGAAACGATTGATATCCGCTGTTCCCACAAACAGTTACTGTCTGCAAGTTCATACAGTATATCCCGGTTTTTATCCGTCAGATATCCCCCGACAACTGTCGGACACGAAAGATCCACCAAATCCCAATTATTTATGCGGGGAGTATTTTTCATGTAGAAATCATAAATTTCCCTGCGTTTGTCCTCGGATACTTTCTTGAAACGTTCGGCAAGGATGACTAACGCACACAAACGCGCCTCATGATATTTATTTGTCAACAATTTATAAATCTCCGGAAAGGGTATGTGGAGATTTGCTTTTGCAATACTGCGAGTATACGGGACTATCACTCCGATGAAGACATCTCCTTCTCCGTATTGTCCGGGTCCGGTCTTAAAAAAACGTTGCAGATGGGCAGCTTTCTCCGGTGTCCCGATGGATTGTAATTCGTTTAAAATAAACTCGGCATTCATATTCCCGATTGTCGTTATAATTCTCTATCCGGATTTTTAAGATTAAAGATCCGGCAATATTAAATATAATTTTAAAAGACCCTGTTTACAGGACGGTCATTTTCAAAAAATCCTATGACATTATTCGTGACGGCTTTTGCCATTTCAATGCGTGAGTATGCAGTTTGCGTACCTATATGAGGTGTTAATACAACGTTATC
The DNA here is from genome assembly GCA_031283785.1 of Tannerella sp. The sequence goes on from JAITBC010000297.1 coordinate 2,329, forward strand.
CATCGTCAGTAATTCCGGCAAAGGGTGATCGCCGAACTCAAACATATCCAACCCGGCGCCATATATCTCTCCTGTCTTCAGGGCTTCTACCAGTGCTTTTTCGTCGACCAGCGGGCCGCGTGAAGTATTAATCAGGATCGCCGTTGATTTCATCTTTCTCAATTCTTCCCTTCCGATTATATGATGTGTATCCGGCGTATACGGTGCGTTAAGCGAAACGAAATCCGATTGTGCAAGCAAATCATCCATATCCGTATATATTGCTCCCAGTTTTGTTTCCTCATTAAGATCAAGGCGATGACGTTTGTAATAAACAACATCCATACCACAGGCTTTTGCCCGTTTACATAAAGCCTTTCCAATGCGTCCCATACCTATTATCCCAAGCGTGGCTCCCGTAACCCTCATGCCTAAATTCTCGAGAACGCCGACCTTCATGTTTGTTCTTAAAATGCGCAATTTACGGTCACATTCGGTCACGCGGCGGGCTGTATCCAAAATCAATGCAAGTGCAAGATTTGCCGTCGGGTCTGTCGTCGGACCGGGAGTATTGGCAACGGTAAGGCCTTTTTCCAAAGCATAGGCAACATCTATATTATTGTACCCTACGGCATAATTGGCAATAATCTGCAATTTTACACCTCTGTCGATCAAATCCTTATCAACAGGGAAATTAAACATGGGACACAATGCGTCGTAGTCGGGAATCATCCGCGATACCTCATCATAAGTGAAATCCGCCTCTCCGTCGGGAAACGCAACCTCATACTTGCTTTCCAACTCTGAAAAGCCGTCACGAAACATGTTATAGGTCACAAGCACTTTTTTCTTCATTCGTACATAAATTTAAACTTTGATTTTGCTCAGGCCGCGGGAAGAGATATCCTTGCCTGAGGCATAATTGTGCAAAATTATGGAAAAATCTTGACAAACCAAAAGTTATCCTTAAAAAAGTCATTTATGGGGTTCTATTACAAAAAAGAATTATATTTGTATCGTATATAAAATTATTTTCATAACTATATTATGCATAGAGTTTTATAAATCAACGGAATGAATATTAAAAGAACAACATGTTATGGACAAAAAGAAAGTTCCCGGTAAAGACAAACCGGCAAAAAACACATCACGCGAGAAGAAGCGAATGAAAAAGGAATTAATGGCGCGTGCCATATCCGAACTTTTTCATAAAGAACCTAAATCGATATATAACTACAAACAGGTCGGTAAATTGATAGGCGTAGAAGAACAGGACCAAAAGCGTCAGGTTCTTGAAATCCTGTATATGCTGGCAGAAGACGATATCTTAGTGGAGATCGACAGCGGACGTTTTCGTTATAACAGCCTCGGTACCATTGCCGTCGGGACATTTCAGCGCCGCAGTAACGGTAATAATGCATTTATATCCGAAGACGGAGGGATGTCAATACGCGTTGCGGAACGTAATTCACGGCATGCGATGGACGGCGATCGCGTACGGGTACAACTTTTTGCCCGTCGTAAAGGCGCTGATCCGGAAGCCGAAGTACTCGAAATACTTGAATCCAGAGACCGTACTTATGTCGGCATATTACAGATAAGTCACAGCTATGCGTTTCTGGTGACGGAAGATAAAAAGCTGGCTAACGATATTTTTATTCCGAAAGAAAATCTAAAGGGAGGGAAGAATGGTGATAAAGCGGTCGTTAAAATTACGGAATGGCCCGAAAACGTCAAAAATCCGATTGGAGATATCGTTGATATTTTAGGCGCTACAGGCGATAATAATGCCGAAATGCATGCGATACTTGCCGAATTCGGCCTCCCCTATAAATATCCCGGAAAGATAGAACTGGCGGCAGGCAATATACCGGGAGATATTCCCGAAAAAGAGTTTGCGGAACGCGAAGACTTCCGGAATGTTACAACTTTCACGATCGATCCGCGGGATGCCAAAGACTTTGACGATGCCCTGTCGCTCCGTAAAACCGCGAACGGCAATTGGGAAGCAGGTGTCCATATCGCTGACGTCACGTACTATGTCAAACCGGGCGATATCATCGATGAAGAGGCCTTCAAACGCGCTACGTCCGTATATCTCGTAGACCGTACAATCCCGATGCTTCCCGAACGGCTTTCCAATAAGCTGTGTTCACTTCGCCAGGACGAAGAAAAACTTTGTTATTCCGTCATATTCGAACTCAACGGGAAAGCGGAAATACTTACATCCCGGATCGTCCGTACGATAATATGCAGTAACCGCCGTTTCACATACGAAGAGGCGCAAAACATCATTGAGACCGGCGAAGGCGATTTTAAAGACGAAGTGCTGAAATTAAACGAACTGGCTAAAATGTTGCGGGAAAAACGTTTCGCCGACGGGGCTATTGATTTTGACCGCTATGAAGTGAAATTTGAAATTGACGACAAGGGTAAACCGTTAAACGTTTACTTTAAAGAATCCAAAGATGCAAATCATCTTATTGAAGAATTTATGCTGCTGGCGAACCGGAACGTGGCGGAAACGATTGGAAAAACATCGAAAGGAAGAAGCAAAAAGACTTTCGTATACCGTATACATGAACAACCGGATACTGATAAAATACAGAACTTCGCCGAATTTATCAATCGATTCGGATATAAACTGAAAATAACAGGCAGCAAAAGCGAAATCACGAAAAGTATAAATTCTCTTTTAAATAAAGCTAAAGGCCGGCCGGAACAAAATCTTATTGAGACGCTTGCCGTACGTTCGATGCAAAAGGCCGTCTATTCGACACAAAACGCAGGACACTATGGCCTCGCATTTACTTTTTATACTCATTTCACCTCTCCCATACGCCGTTATCCCGATATGATAGTACACCGCTTACTTGAGCGTTATACGGAAGGGGGAAAGAGT
>JAITBC010000379.1 GCA_031283785.1 Tannerella sp.
TACTTTTTTTTAATACGTCAAATTATTTCATAACAAATCCTATATATCGGATGGACTGTTGCAACCGGGCGAGAAAGCGCCCGAGTATCAGAGTGCGCTGCTGCCCGGACAGGTCAAACTGAAAGACCTCAGCGGGGCGGAAGGTATTCCGGATGGAAAGCTGGATAACTACGACATGGTGTATAAAGGAACTTCCGACCCGGATTTCCTTTTCGGATTTAACAACACGTTAAAATATAAGGCTTTTGACATGAATATCTATTTCTACGGAGAAATCAACCGGTTACGGGGTACCAGTTATTATGAATCCTTCCAGGGATCGCTCATAGACGCTATGGGAAGTAATATTTCAAAACTGGGTCTGGAAACATGGCATCACGACTACCAAAATACAAAGACTCCCAGTGCGATTATTTCCAATTACGGCAGTGGAGATTATTATACTCGAAAGATTTCTTATGTCCGGTGCCGGAACATTACGCTTGGATATGTCTTGCCCCTGTCGGCGAAAATCGTCAACCGGGCACGTATTTACGCAGATGTGAACAATCCGTTTGTATTGACAAACTGGACCGGCCTCGACCCGGAAACGGACGAGCATCAATTTGCTTACCCGAATGTGACGGGTATAAGTTTCGGCATGGATATTACATTCTAATCATTTAAAACAGAATTGAGATGAAAAAAACAAGTATTTTTATTGTATTGTCAGTAGCTGTTATTGTACAGGGTTGCCGGCTGGAATCCGAAATGTATGATGCCATTAACCCGACCCTGTTCCCGAAGACGGCAAAAGATGCGGAAGCGCTGGTAACAGGAAGTTGTTACAATATTTTCCAAAGCAGGGGATATGACGGGATTTTCAATATGAACAACGGCATTCAGATCGTCAATGATTTTGCATCGGACAACAGTGAGTGCCAGTGGCGCGACCGTGAACCGGTCCTTTACGGACGCTGGACGGTAAACAGTCAAGGTTATATCAGCAATAGTTGGCAGTGGACGAAATTTATCAACAGCATGACGTTAAATATCGACCGTATCAGTCAAATCGACATGGATGAAACGCTTAAAAACCGTCTTATTGCGGAATTGCGTTGCGGACGCGGTTTTCTGGGATTTCTGATGTACGATTTTTACGGGCCGATTCCGATTGCCGATTTGGAAACGTTAAAGAATCCGCTGGAAGAAAAAATTATCCCGCGAGCCACGGAAGAGGAAATGCAAACGTTTATCGAAACAGAACTGACGGAAGCCGCCAAAATTCTGCCGTACAGCTACAAAAAAGGCGATTCCGATTACGGGCGTTTCAGCAAAGGCGTATGCTACATGGTACTGTTGAAGTTTTACATGCAAACCCGGCAGTGGGCTAAAGCGGAAGCCGCCGGACGGGAGCTGATGAAACCCGAATACGGATATGCCCTGGTACCCCGCTATAAGGACATCTTCACGCTGGAAAACGAGAAGAATGTGGAGACGATTTTCTCGTTCAACAGTTTGAAGGGATATCAGGAGCACAAGTGGCATCCGCATGTATTGCCGAATGACTATCCTACCGACCCGTCTCACGTAGTGAAATGGAACGGCTATAAAATCTCGTGGTGGTTTATGCACACCTATGAAGAAGGAGACCGGCGGCTGGAAACGATTGTTTCGGAATACACCGGAGTCGGTGGACTGTTACATAATGAAGAATTGGATGTGGCCGGTGGCGAACAGATTCGATATGGCGCCGTACCGGTTAAATATGAAATTGACCGGACGACGACCGGCGAAGACAACCAGATTGATTACATTATCTACCGCTATGCCGACGCCCTTACGCTGCTGTCCGAAGCCATTGTCCGCAAGAATAATGCCGTTATGCAGGAAGCCGTCGACCTGCTGAACAGAGTGCGTACCCGCGCCGGTCTTCCGGCCTGCACGCCGGCTGATTTCAGCGGCGTGCGCGACTTCTTAGACAAACTGCTGATGGAACGCGCGCATGAATTTTACTGGGAAGGCTGTCGCAGGCAGGATTTGATTCGCGACGGCTCCTGGGTCGAGGCGATGAAGTACAAAAGCCGGGTGATGGGACAAACGACGCTGGTGAATGAAAATTACGTGCGTTTCCCGCTGCCTCAATCGGTAATTGACGAAGGGAAGGGCATTATTTTGCAGAATCCGGGATATTAAACGATGATTATAAACCGAACGTTGCCGGAATGAAACGAATATTCCGGCAACGTTTAAAGTTTTGCAGACATGAACAAATGTATTAATAAATGAAGCGATCAATAACAACCCTGTCTGATTACAGGGATTCACAAACAAGCTAAACAATATCGGACATGAAATCAAAAAGAAACAGACCATATTACCTGTTCTTCCTGTTAACAGTATTTTTATCAATCAGCTTTACAGCCGTCAACCGCAATGATTCGTCAGGTTTAAAAATGCCTGATACGGAAGAAACCGGCCATGCACGGGTGCTTGTTCACCCGCAAGATAACCTCCGGGGACTTAACAATCCGGATATGGGTTGGTATTATTATAAATATGACAACAGTCCCCACAAATATGGAACACGCAATCCCGATAACGAAGTTTTTGACTACTGGCCGGGGATGACGGCAATATATTATCGAATAGATTGGGGTCATCTGGAACCGGAAAAAGGGAAATATAATTGGGACATGATTGATAACTCGGCAAAATATTGGATTGCAGCAGGGAAACAGCTTTGTTTTCGTATAACTGCACTCGAAGGTTATGAAAATGCAACACCTGAGTGGGTCGGGACTGGATATGACCCGGATCATCCTGCATTCTTGAAGGCGCTCGACGATTTTCTTGCTGCCTTTGCAGAAAGATACGACGGCAAACCGTATGTTGCATATATAGATATCGGTACAATCGGTATTTGGGGCGAAGGACACGGGGCTATCGACGACAGCGTTCGTATCAGGCATATCGATATGCATTTGAAACATTTCAAGAAAACGCTTCTGGTAATCAATGATGATTTCGGCCCCATGGTTTGTGAATATGCCCGTAAAAAAGGAATGACGATTCGCGATGATAGTGTAATGTGGCACTTTAAAATGTTTCCTTCCGGCGTTTCATACGAGACATACTGGCCGGTGCATCCAACTATTATAGAAACGTGTCACTATGATAACATCAAAAACAAATATAACCCCTGGAACGTCGGATGGAGCGATGAAGCGCTTCTTGAAACAATTGAAAAATATCATGCCAGTTGGGTATCGGTACACGGTTGGCCAGATGATTTCTGGAGTGAAAGACAGGAATGTATCAAAGCCGCTAATTTACGTATGGGATACCGCTTGCAATTAATAGAAGCTTCCTGGATTCAACATGTAACAGTGAATAGAAGTACTTACTTTGTAACAAAGTGGCGAAATGCAGGTGTTGCCCCATGTTATGGCGGAGGATATGTTGCCATCACGATTAAGAATAATAAAGATTCAATAGTTGCCAAAGGCGTTTGCCAAGATTTTAATGTTCGCAGTTTAGAACCCGGACCCAAAGAGATATTCGGTACAACGGAAGGCTGTTTAGTGACATTGAATTTGCCGAAAAATCTTCAAAGCGGTGAATATCGGGTATATATTTCCGTAGGTAATAAAGAGGGCGAACCGGTTTATGCACTTCCATATGACGCCGAAGACGATTCCCTGCGTTATTTATTAGGAAAAATCAATATTGTAGAGGAAAATAGAATCCCCGAATAAATCTGTAAAATCCATTTGAAATAGCCATTGGATAATATAATCGTGCCCGGACGAAAGGCCTCGTTTCCGTCGGACGAAAAGCGATTGCCGATCAAGACAATCCTGATGCAACAATCGCACCCGACGGTGAAGCCGTTATATGGAAAAAAACGAAAGAAAAAATATTCAATTTTATTATACAAACAACACTTTAATCGCTTTAATATGAAAGATTTTAGAACATTATTTTTAAACAGAGAAACCGTCATTTCAATGTGTATCAAATGCTATTGCATACTGTCGATATATTTATTATTTGCCGGATGTACGAATCATCCGAAGACAAGGACAATATATGCCGGCGAATGGGGTATCACTTTAAACAGCGACGTTTATAAAGGCGGCGGTACGGATATGACCAAAAAATTGCAGGCCTTACTTGATAAAGCGCCTGAATGGGGGCGGTTGCATCTGATATTGGACGGAGCGGCGCTGGTAAGCCGTTCAATTAAAATACACTCCAATACAACCATTGAATGTCCCGACAAGTCTTGCGGCCTTTTTCTTGCAGACAGTTCCAATTGCAGTGTGATTTGCAATGCAAACGGGGATTTAAAAAATATCCGCGACCATAATATCACGCTCATTGGAGGAGTGTACAACAATAACTCGCCGGGACAGGTTCATCATCTTGGAGAAATGTATAACAAAAACTCGCCGGGGCCGGGAGATAACACTGTTCACTTTATGTCAAACTGGGTGTTTGCGATGAGTTTTTATGGCGTGGAAAACTTTATTATGCGGGATGTGACGATTGCTAATCAACGTACATTTGCAATGCTTATGGCAAATTGGAAATACGTAACAATGGAAAATATCCATATCGACCGCAAGGAACGAGCAGATCATCAAAATCAGGATGGACTGCATTTCTTTGGCCCGGGACGGTTTCTTACCTTACGTAATATTTACGGTAATTCGGGTGACGACTTTATTGCATTAGCGCCTGATGAACATGACCTTGAATCAAGTATCGAAGATGTTTTGATTGACGGCGTACATTTGGAAGATGCCGATCAGGGTATTCGCCTGTTGTCACGGAATAACGGTAAGCTGGATCGTGTATTTATCCGTAACGTTACCGGCACATACCGCAGTTATGGATTTTTCGTCATTCCACACTATGGAGGAAATTGCAGCCATTATGGTAATATCGTGTTCGATATGATTGATCTTCGCCCTTTAAAGAATAACTATGATCACGAACGTCCTTTTCTCTTTAGATTCGAAGGAAATATGGAAAGTATTACGCTAAAAAATATTTACCATCACACACCGGATTTCGATCATACTTTGTTTATCGTCAAAGGAGTATCTTATAAACAGCCGGGCAACAACACCACCAAAATCAGACGCCTGATGATTGATGGTTTATATGTGGATGAACAGAACAAAAACAGCCTTCCCGATACCTATATTGATGTTCAAGACGGCGCTGACATTGATCTTTTATCAGTGAAAAATGTAATCATACGCCGTGCGGACGGCTTACCCAAACACGCTTCGTTAGTAAGGGTGAAGAAAGACAGTTCTATTTCCGAATTGTTGCTTAACGACGTTAGTGCGCCATGTCTGAACAAATTATTGGACGCGCCCGTGGGAAGCATATACAGGATAGAAAAAAATAATGTAGAATAATTTACGTGATTAAAAGCAGGAATATTCATCACTATCTTAGCACCCCTGATTAAAGAAGCAATATTGATATGAACCTGTTGAATTTCAGTCCAAATTATCCTGACGAGTCAAGTTGTAAAGCCAAAAGGAAAGCGGTGCGCGACAAACAGGGTGTTGTATGTCCTCATTGCGGCAGTATGGAGCATTATTGGAAATCCGACAAGGCATGTTACGAGTGCAAAAAGCGTAAATATCGCCAGGGTTTGCGAGCCAGCACAATCATGCACCGGTCCCGCTTACCCTTCCGCTATTGGTTTGTAGCGTTTCATCTGCTGACCTCCACCACAGACTGTCCGAAAACATAGTTACTAATAAAAACAAGATGAAAACAATTTCTATGGAACGAAGAAAATTTCTGAAACAGGCGGGCATGGCTACCGCCGCGCTTACAGTCGGCGATCATTCTGCCGCGACAACCTTTGCGGCGACGCAATCGGCAGCAGCGCCGCAGACAACGGTTTTTAAAGCGAAGGAAACCGGCCATGCCGCGCCGCATGACCATGGCAAAGCGCTCGTGAATCCCGACATGGGATGGACCATGCACTTCTATTCCAATGTCCCCGCGAACTATGGTTCCAAACTGGCGCCATCCGATACGCTGGACTACTTTCCGGGGCTGAGTACGGTCTATCTCCGTCTGCCCTGGGCTTTTATTGAGCCTGAGGAAGGCCGGTTTAACTGGGAAATGCTTGATACGCCGGCCCAGCGCTGGATCGAGAAAGGAAAAAAAACAGCTTTTCGCATCACAGCATCCGAAAACTGGATGCGTTCCGGTACGCCCGAGTGGGTTTACCGAGCCGGGGCGAAATACGAAGATAGGAGCGACTTTTTGGGCGACTATCTGGATCCCGATTTCGGCGACCCTATTTTCCTTGAAAAGATGGAAAACTTCATCAGAACCATGGCCGAACGTTATGACGGCAAGTCCTGTACAGCCTTTGTGGACCTCGGACATTTCGGCATGTGGGGCGAAGGACATACGTGGAGATTCGGCAAATACGGGGCATCGTGGGCGCTGGAGACCCAGAAAAAGCATATTGACCTTTATTGCCGTCATTTCAAAAAGACGCTGCTTTGCCTTTCGGATGATTACACCGGAAGTAACCAGCCCAATGAACACTTTGCCATCACGGACTACGCTTTTTTACGCGGCGTGAGCCTTCGCGACGACAGTATTCTGGTTGATCCGCCACCGAATAGCTGGTATCACAGCAAGATGGCACAACTTTTCTGGCCGTCGCTGCCCGTCATTCTCGAGCACGAACACTACGGGTCTTCCACAGGTAAAGGTGCATGGGACAGGGAATTGCTCCTGCAGTCGGTGGAAGATTATCATGCTTCCTACATGTCGATTCACTGGTGGCCGGAGATATTGCTGGAAGAAAACCGGGAAGTCATCGACCGCATCAACCGCAGGATGGGCTACCGCCTGCAAATGAAGGATATGCAATGGCCGGACAGCATACCGGTCGGCGAACCTTTCACCATCCGGAGCCAGTGGTGCAACGCCGGCGTGGCGCCCTGTTACGGAGGCGGTTATCCCTGCTTCACCCTCAAGGACGACCGGGGCGGTATCGTATCAGTTCTGACGGATACTTCTTTCAATGTAAAGACGTTGCCGGTGGCTCCTCCCGGCGAGGCGACGGCGTCGGCGTTATCCTCACAATTTACCGTAGCGCCCGCGTTCGGAGGTTTTTCCAGAGCCTGCCAGCCGGGAACATATGACCTGTTTTTCTCCGTGGGAAAAGCGAACGGGACACCTCTCTACGAACTGCCTTATGCAGAGAGTGACGGTCACAAACGGTATCATGCGGGCAAGATTACACTGGCCGAACGAAAAGTATGAATCTATCCCCTTGTGCATTTCCCGCTGCCTTAATCAGTCATTGACGAAGGTAAAGGCGCTATTTTGCAGAATCCGGGATGTTGATTTTTGAAATTGAAAATAATCAAGGAAGTAGCGGAAGAAAATTAACAAAACCTTAACCATATAGCTGATATGCCGTAATATACCGGCATTACTTTTGTCGCAAAAATTTCAGATAATTATGAGACAAAGTATGAGAATCGGAGATACATGCCAAAGAAAACAAAGAAGAAATGTATGTTTTAAAAGCATGTTTTTAAAATATATGGAAAAAAGAACAACTTATCAAAATATACCGTATCTTTGCAAAGTTTTCTATATATAAACAATGGAATACATACCATATAAATAACTAATATACATTAAAAACACATGATCTCTGTTGGACAAAAATATTCATCCCGTTTTGAATTAATTAATACATCCGTATCGGTTAATTCCGAATATTTTTTAGAGAGAGAGAGAGAGAGAGAGAGAGAGAGAGAGAGAGAGAGAGAGAGAGAGAGAGAGAGTAGCCTCGCCTGTATATTTTAAGTACGCACGCGCAAAATATATCTACAACAGCGCTTTCAAACAACAAAACCCATCGTCGTTTTCCGGAGAAACAGCTTCAGGAAACTCCAAAAATACATATACGAATATAGCCGAACAGAGAAAGAAACGACTTTCTCTGTTCGGCTATTCCTTTACTTATACATTCAATTACAGTTTATTTAATTTATCAATCCTCTAAAACAGAACAGTTATGAGTAGTACAATCAAAGCAATCGCTCACCTGAACGAGTTGACAAAAGATGTGTCAAACGATTATTATCTGCTGCCGGATATACTTGGCACACTGTATGAAGACGACATCATCCGCCGTCTGGAAGCAAAGGAAATCGCAACCAAAAACGTAAACGGGAAAGCCTTCGTGCAGCTTTTCCTCCGCGAATGTGCACTGGCCGTAAGCGAAGGCTACAACGTGGTGACCGGCCTGTTCCATGCCACGATTAGCCTTAAAGGAACAGTGTTTACCCACGACTTGGGACATCACGTACCGGCCGGACAGGCGAAAGCCCATATCGGCCTGACGCAGGGCGAATATGCCCGCGAGGTGATAAAAGACCTCACTGTCAGCGTAGCCGAACAGCCTGCGCCTACCGGCCCCGTGATTCAAAGCGTAATCAACCCCGTCGTCGGCCTGCCCGACACGCTCAACGCCGGCGCAATGGCGCTGATCCAGGGCATGAGACTCTCCGTCAGGGGTGACAGGGAAAACGAAATTGGCGTTTATTTCACCACAGCCGACGGAACAGCTTCCGTACTTATCCCCGCCGGACAGCTCTCGCCAAACACGCCCACGAAATTGCAGTTTGTGTTGCGGCCGGCGTCACACCCGGCGAATGGAAGGTAAAGGTCGCCACGCAGTCGACTGCGAACAACAACGTATTCACCAAAGACATACGCGAATATGAATATCCGAACATCATCGCAGTTGTCTGACGTTTACTCTGTGCGATCCACATTATAATGTGAGTCGCACTCACGTTGCAATGTGGGTTACACTCACCTTATAATGTGAGAGAGGCTCACATTGCAATGTGGATTACACAGAATGGAGGAGTCGGCGCGGACGAACGGGAAAGAACTTGTAAATAAATAAAAAGAAATATTTCAACAAATCAAAATGAATATAAAAGTATGATGAGTAGATTAATTAACGGCATAACAAATGCCAAACTTGGAGAACAAATGAGAATCATGACGCTGTTTGTCCTGTTCCTGATCATGGGCACAGTCATGATGTATGCACGCGGCGACGATTCGCAGGAGACGCCCGAATCGCAGCAGAGCAAAACCCGTATTACGGGGACGGTGG
>JAITBC010000386.1 GCA_031283785.1 Tannerella sp.
CCACATTCTGTGCATAGAAGCTTCGCATCGCCGACGAGGCGCTGCGTGTGGCGGTGCTGCTTTGTATCGAGATAGCAAGCATCGCGTAGTCTATTTCAGGTAGCTCGCCGCTTAAAAACATATCTAATTTTGCTGCAAGTTCCGCGTTCTCGGCACGGAATTTCTCTTCTTCGCGGGCTGTTTCCTGCGCCCATTGTATAAGTTGTTCTCTGCGTTCGGCATACAATGCCTCCACTTCGGGGAAGATGGCAAACGGGCTTTTCGGGTTGCCGCCCAGATTTCTTATAGTGGCATTGAAGTCGGCTCCGGCGGCAGATAACGGTTGCCCATGTGTGGAGATGGTATTTTCATAACTGTTGCCGTCCGCATCAACGGCGCCTTTTGCCATTACGGTCTTGCCGATGATGATGGTCGGGCGCTCCTTCTCGGCGTTCGCCTCTGTCAGTGCCCGGCGTATCTCGTCGACGGAGTTCCCGTCGATGGTGATGACATTCCAGTTCCATGCCTTGTATTTTGCCGCCACATCTTCGCTATTTACTTCATCCACCCGCGTCGAGAGCTGTATGTTGTTCGAATCGTAATACATAATCAGGTTGTTCAACCCCAGATGACCGGCTATGCGGCCTGCGCCCTGGGAAATTTCTTCCTGAATGCCCCCATCGGAAATATAAGTGTATGTCTTATGTGCCATCCATTCTCCGAAGCGTGCAACCATGAATCGTTCCGCGATAGCGGCGCCGAGAGCCATCGCATGACCCTGTCCGAGCGGGCCGGATGTGTTTTCGATACCATGCAAAACATCCACTTCAGGATGCCCGGGCGTTAAACTTCCCCACTGACGGAAGTTCTCCACTTCTTTCAAGGGTAACAGTCCGGCCAGTGCAAGCGTCGAATACAGCATCGGAGACATGTGTCCCGGATCAAGGAAGAACCGGTCACGGTAAAGATAATCGGGCTTGTCCGGATTATAATTCAGAAACTCGGAATAGAGTGTATTTATAAAATCAGCTCCACCCATCGAACCGCCCGGATGCCCGGACTTCGCTTTTTCCACCATTGAGGCGGCAAGGATACGGATGTTATCTGCCGCCAATTTCATTGTTTTTTCGTTGTTCATTTTTTTTAGTCATTAGTAGTTTGTTTAATTACAATTTTCTTTTATCAGTTTATCAACGACCTGGTCGCCTAATTCCTTTGCTTTTTCAAAATTCTTACACGCCTCGTCCTTCTTATTCTGACGGATGAGGCTGACACCTAATAATCGGTATGCGGAAGCAAATTCCGGTTCCAGCGCGATCGCTTTCTCCACACATTCCTGTGCTTTGGCCGGTTCTTTAAGACGCAGGTATACGGAAGCTATTTCTGCCTGGTATACGGAGTTATCTCTGTCAAGCGCGATCGCTTTTTCAATGTCTTTAAGTGCGCCTTCGAGATCGTTGGAACGGAATTTGGCCTGTTCGCGGTAATAATAAAATCCATCGCCGACGTTTCCGCCGGTAAACATATAATATTTATCATAATCTTTGACAGCCTGCTCATAAAATCCTGTCTGCATCTTCAGTTCCACGCTTTCCAACAGATACGCCTGCGCCTCGGCAATGGGGCTTTTTGCAACGGCGCTATCCAGCAGCGCGATTATTTCCATATAATTGGACCCTGGTATCTGTTGCTTGCATTTAGCGGTAAGATAATATGATGTGCCGGAGGCTACCGGACTCCGGTTGACGATGGAATATGACCGGAAAGCCTTTTCGTAATCGCCGTTATATACGGCAATGTCGCCTTCTAACTGGCGGTATGTGGGAAGGTCTTCTTCCGATAAGGCCTTTTGTACGTATCCTTCTGCGGTTTCGACATCCCAGTTTTTGTAGCGTAGCGTGCTGTCGCTTGTCACTGTTCCGAAAATGAGTTTTGCCTTGTTGTAGTATGTGTTTCCTTTGTTTTTTGTTTGTTTTTCGGTTTTTTCGAGATCGGCAAGTGCCAGATCCAGCATCTTGAGCTGTTCATTTTCCACAGTCGTCAATTCTTTGCGGTTATAGGCGTAATGTGATGCCCGGCTGATATAGCCTTCCGGATGATCGGGGAATGTCGCGATAAAATCGGTCAGCGTTTCGAGGTATGAGCGGGCATCTTCCTTTGAAGTATGAAGTAACAGTGCTATCTGCGCGTCTTCTGCCGTTTGGGGCCAGGCTTTACGTATCCCGATATCCGAATAGGTGCGTTTCAGAAAATCCATCGAAGTGATATGCAGGCTTTTGATATATGCGATCGATATACCGTAAGTTTTTCCCTTTCCCGATGCATCGGCCTGCGTTAATGCAAAGACTTCGCCGTTTTCGGCAAATAACGGACAGCTTTCCTGCGATTTGGGAAGCGGCAGATCAATTTTGTAATAATCATAATCGCCGTTGATTTTTGTTATCTCCAGTATGACTCCCTCTACCGGTTCTTTTACTTCTGCCGAAGGCGGTATATAGGCGGTAGAGCCTGATTGTATCGCCGTTCTCACCTGAGGCGGGAAGCTTGTTTTTTTCGGTGCGGCGACTTTGAAGCGGATCACTCCGTACAGTTCGTCTGCGCCTAATATGTGTGTGACCGGCAGTCTTTCGCCGCTGGAAGTTGTTACTGCGGCTTTCTCGGCGTTTTCGAATAAATCGTACGACGATACTGCTTCGCCATTCTCTTGAATGAAGAATCCGTTTCCCGTTTTGGAGACGCCCTCTTTGGTTGTTGTCTCAATGGTTATGATAGCTTTCGAGGCTTTCTCGAGCCATTTGGGCGGTTTTTTTTGTGCGGCGACCGTAACTGTCAGTATCGCTGTTAGTATGGGTATGAATATTTTCTTCATGACATTTGAATTGAAATACAGAGGACAAAAATAGTAAAAAATCCCGAAACAGGTTCATGTGTCGAAATTTTATTTGCCTCTACATATAATATTTTCATGTCCGTATTGTCAATTCTTCCGTAAGTTTTCCCAATTTCACGTATTTTTCGTATATTTCGCCGTATTGCCTTGCATTTTCCCCGTTGGGTATGTATTCTTTTGTGAAGCCGGAAGTCATTGCTTTTTGTGCGTTCTCGATTTTATCGTAGATGCCGGCGGCTGTTGCTGCAAACATGGCCGCTCCGAGTGCGCATGCCTGATCGGTCATACAAACTTTAATAGGCCTGTTAAGCACGTCGCTTAACGTCTGCATGACGAACGGGGATTTCAGCGCAATGCCTCCGATGCCGATTACGTTGTCAATGCGAACGCCTTCATTCGTAAAACGTTCGACGATCGCGCGTGAGCCGAATGCAGTCGCTTCCACGAGGGCGCGGAAAATACGGGGCGCCGTACTTCCCAGCGTAAGCCCGGCAATCGTCCCCGTAAGTAGCTGGTTGGCATCCGGCGTCCGGCGTCCGTTCATCCAGTCGGTTGCAATAACGGCGCTTTCGCCGAGCGGTATTTTTTCAGCCTTTTCGCTAAGCGCAGGGATCATCTTTGCGCAGGTCTCGTCGATCAACTTTGTTTTTGTTGCCTCGTCGATAATGGTCGTTTCCGACAGGATCTCTTTGAGTGGAAATTCCAGCACGTATTTGAACCAGGCATAAATATCTCCGAACCCGGACTGCCCGGCTTCAAGCCCGATCATGCCGGGTATGACGGAACCGTCGACCTGTCCGCAGATCCCCCTGATAAGTTTATCGCCGATCTCTTCATAACGTGCAACCATCACATCGCATGTTGATGTCCCGATGATGCGGACCAGCGTGTTTGGCGTGATACCTGCGCCGACGGCTCCCATGTGGCAGTCAAAGGCGCCTCCCGCCACCGCCACATTCGTGGAAAGCCCGAGCCGCGAAGCCCATTCGGGAGAGAGATAGCCGACGGGTATGTCCGCCGTTTCCGTTTTTTCAAACAGTCTGTCGCGGAATCCTTTCAGTAACGGGTCGAGCGTTGTCAGGAACTCCTCGCCGGGCAATCCTCCCCAGCTTTCATGCCACATGGCCTTGTGTCCGTTAGCGCAACGGCTGCGAACGATGTCTTTCGAGGTTTTTACTCCTGTGATCAATGCCGGCAGCCATTCGCAATATTCGACGATAGAGCAGGCTTTTGCGCGGACAGCCCTGTCTTCGCGCAGCACGTGCAAAGCTTTTGCCCAGAACCATTCCGAGGAATAGATGCCGCCTTCGTAAGCTGCATAATCGATGTCCCATGTCTTGCAAAGTTTATTTATTTCCGCCGCTTCCTTTACGGCCGTATGGTCTTTCCAGAGAACGAACATGGCGTTCGGGTTCTCTGCAAATTCGGGAAGTAATGCCAGCGGCGTACCTGCGGCATCCGTAAATGCAGGCGTACTGCCTGTTGTGTCGAAGGCAATGCCTGCGACCTGTTCCGCCGTCCCCGCGGGACTTTGCGACAGCGCTTCTTTTACGGTAGCTTCAAGTACGTCGATATAATCCTGCGGATGCTGGCGATATTGGTTGATAGAGGGATTGCAGTATTTACCTGCCGACCAGCGCGGATAATTTTTTACCGACGAGGCGATGATTTCTCCGTTTTTCGCGTTTACAATAACGGCGCGGGCAGAGTCTGTCCCGTAGTCAAGTCCGATTACATATTTCATAATATCTTATTGTAAGGCTTTGTTTAACATATAATATACCTCATTCGTCCGCATTTCTTTTTTAAAGTCGGATATCACAGTGTTTTCGTCGATCACCAACAGCTCTATGCCGGCAATTTCCGCATAATCTTCAAAATAATCTGCTGTCAGGTCGTAGGAGAAGCCGGTATGATGTGTGCCGCCCGCAAGTATCCATGCCCCGGCCCCGATTTCGACGTTCGGGCGCGGTATCCATAATGCCGATGCCACCGGCAGTTTGGGCAGCGGTTCCGGTTTGATACAGTCGACTTTGCTCACGATCATACGGAAGCGATTCCCCAGATCGACGATTGTTGCGGCAACACCCGTGCCGGTTTTGCTCGTGAAGATGAGGCGTGCAGGGTCGTTCTTTCCTCCGATGCCAAGCGGGAATACAGCCAGGACAGGTTTCTGTTCGGCAGCTATCAGCGGGCATACTTCCAGCATGTGCGCCTGCAGGATCGAACTTCTCTCTTCTGCAAAATTCAGCGTATAGTCTTCGAGGAAAGAGCAGCCTTTCGACATTCCCCGGCTCATGAACCACATCGTGCGGTAGAGCGCTGCCGTTTTCCAGTCGCCTTCGGCGCCGAATCCGTAACCTTCGGCCATCAACCGTTGCGAAGCAAGGCCGGGAATCTGGTCGATGTTTTCCAGATCGTCGAAGTTTGTTGTGAACGCTTTGGCGTCTTTGGCTTTCAACAGTTTGCGTAATGCGATCTCTATGCGTGCCGCTTTCTCTACCTGTCCGCGTTTTTCGCCGCCGGCCTTGCATGCCGGGGCAAAAGTATACAGACTTTCGTATTCATCCATCAACACAGCTGTTTCCTCGTCGGAGACGTTCTCCTGTATGGCGGCTAATTCCGCTATCGGACAGTAATCGACGTGATAACCCAATCGTATTTCCGCATCCACCTTATCGCCGTCCGTTACGGCGACATTGTTCATCTGGTCTCCAAGGCGGATGATCAACATATCCTGTGAGTCTGCCCACGCGGCGGCTACGCGCATCCATACGGATATTTTGTCCTGTACGCCTTTGTCGCTCCAGTGGCCGACGACGATCTTTCGCGGCTTGCGCATGCGTGCGGTGATATGGCCAAATTCACGGTCTCCGTGAGCCGACTGGTTCAGGTTCATAAAATCCATATCCATCGTGTCCCATGGAATCTCTTTGTTGAACTGCGTGTGCAGATGCAGCAACGGTTTGCGAAGTTCCTGTAATCCGTGGATCCACATTTTTGCGGGCGAGAATGTGTGCATCCACGTAATGACGCCGACACACCGCCCGTCGTTATTCGCTTTTTTGAATACATCGGTAACTTCTTTCGACGAGTTTGCCGTTCCTTTATAAACAATTTTCACCGGAAGGTTTCCCGATGCGTTAAGACTGTTAACGATCTCGCCGGAATGAGCGTCGACCGCTATTACGGCATCGCCGCCATACAGGAGCTGCGCCCCTGTGATAAACCATACTTCAAAATTTTCAAATGCTTTCATAATTTTATTGTTTTAATAGTTTTCTGATGTTTGTTGAGTTACCGACGTTAATTTAAGTTGTCGATCCGGGCTTGTTTGCCGTATTCGACGGATCGGCCGGTTCTTGTCCGTAATAGGCGCCGGGGCCATGTTTGCGGCTGAAGTGCTTTTCTATCAGGAGGGGGTTCATGGTAAGATTCGGATTGATCCCGTATGCGATGTAGGCCGTTTTGGCCACCTGTTCCATGACGACGGCATTGTGTACGGCCTCGTGCGCATCTTTTCCCCACGTGAACGGACCGTGGTTTTTCACCAGAACGCCTGGCGTATGCACCGGATTAATTCCTTCGAAACGTTTGATGATCACGTTTCCTGTTTCAAGTTCGTACGAACCTTTCACCTCCCTCTCCGTCATATCATCGGTACAGGGGATTGCATCATGGAAACAGTCGGCGTGCGTCGTGCCTGTATTCGGAATATCCCGTCCGGCCTGCGCCCATGCTGTGGCATACGTGGAATGTGTATGAACGATGCCCCCCGTTTCGGGAAACGCTTTATATAAAGCGACATGCGTAGGAGTGTCGGACGAAGGCTTCAAGTGTCCTTCCACCACATTCCCGTCGAGGTCGGTCACTACCATATCTTCAGCTTTCATCCGGTCGTACGATACGCCGCCGGGTTTTATTACGACAAGTCCCGAAGCGCGATCTATTGCGGAGACATTTCCCCATGTGAAAATGACTAATCCGTGTTTTACCAGATCGAGGTTGGCGCGGAACACTTCTTCTTTCAATGATTCTAACATAAGCTATACATTAATAATTATTTATAATATCTTCGTGTGTCGATAATAACTTAAATTTTAAATTTTCCGTCTTTCCGGTATATATCCCCGTTCATCCTGTACAGGCGGGCGCCGCGTTTAGAGCCTGATTTGTCGATTTCTTCGGTTTTCTCAATAAATTTCATTTCGGCGACACGTTTGCGGAAATTCCTTTTATCCATCGTTTCTCCATAGATGGCTTCGTATAGCGATTGCAACTGCGTAAGCGTAAATAATTCGGGCAGCAGGTTGAATCCGATAGGCTTGGCGCTTGCTTTCTGTTTCATCATGTTGCGGGCTTTGTTGACCATTTCCCGATGGTCGAATATCAATTCGGGAAGTTTGTTTATGTCGGCCCAGTGGGCATTATGACTTTGCACTGATTTTTTATCATAGTCGTCGATATTTATCAGTGCATAATATGCAATGGAAATGACGCGTTCGCCCGGATCGCGATCGACGTTGCCGAAAGTGCCGACTTGTTCCATATACACATTTTCCAGACCGGTAAGTTCGTGCAGGACGCGTTTGGCGGCATCATCCGTACTTTCCTCTTTTTGTATGAATCCTCCCATCAACGACCAGTTGCCTTTCGACGGTTCGAAATTGCGTTTCAACAAAAGCAAATTTAGCTTCCCCTTATTGAAGCCGAAAATTATACAGTCGATGCCTACATAAAACTTCGGATGCGTGCGATAATAATTACGTTTAGGCATAGCAGTTCTTTTTTAATCACCAGAAATAGATATAAAAAGCGACGGTTATGCCGAGTATGATACATGTATGCAGGATATCCCAACGGTTCCAGCCTGCGCGTGTATCGGCTAACTGTTCTTTTGTCGCGGTGCCGAAGACAAGGCCCTGTATTTTTTTCCGCGAGGGAGCTTCCGTGAATAAACTTACGGCGATTATGACAAGAATGCAGAAAAGGAACATCCAGCCGCAGAAGAACAACCAGTTCACATCATAAAATATATATTTGAATAAGTTTTCGCTTGAAGATACGGTTGAACTGTAATATACTTTTGCGCCTAAACGGGTCAATCCGATAACCATACCGGCAATCAATCCCCACATGCCGCCTTTCGCACTTGTACGTTTCCAGCATATGCCGAGCAGGAACGCTGCGGCGATGCCCGGCGCGAGTACGGACTGGACATCCTGCAGGTAGGCATATAACACGTCGCCCACCTTGCGCATGATGGGTATCCATAATATGCCCGCCAGCACAATCACTACCGTTGCGATCTGGCCGATGACGACTAATTTTTTTTCGGACGTATGGGGCTTAAAACGTTTGTAAAAATCAATAGTGAACAACATGGAGGAAGAATTAAAGAGCGATGCCAGCGAACTCATCAAGGCTGCAAGTATACCGCAGACAATCAGCCCTTTTACGCCGGCAGGCAATAATTTTGCCACTAACGTGGGGAATGCCGCGTCGGCATTATGCGTGCCGTTTTCCATGAGCGGCAGGAAACTGCCGGTTTTCTGATGAAGGGCAAAAGCGATCATTCCGGGAATAAGGAATAAAAATACGGGCAATAATTTCAGATAAGCGCCGAAGATAGAGCCCCGACGCGCTTCTTTCTGGTTTTTCCCCGATAGAACGCGCTGTACGATAAACTGGTCGGTACACCAGTACCAGAAACCGATAATAGCAGATCCTACCAGCGCTCCCAGCCACGGGAAGTTGGAGTCTTCATTGCTGCGAATCAGATTCGTCATGGTATCTCCATAGTCGTTTACCGGGGTGGCGCCGGCAATACGGATCATTTCGTCCCAGCCGCCGAGCTCTTTAAATCCCAGAATGAGGATGATCAACGAACCTAACAACAGAATCGGGGTTTGAAGGACGGATGTATAAAGTACGGATTTCATCCCGCCGATGACCGTATATAACGCCGTGATTATAACCAAGCCGATAGCGGCTATCCAGAAGAAATCGATCCCCCATATTTCATCTATTTCAAATACCTGCCGGAATACTAATCCTCCGGCATATACCGTCACGGCAACTTTGGTGAGTACGTAGCTTATCAGTGAAATTATCGATAAGATAGTTCTGGACTGGGGATTGTAGCGCCGTTCCAGAAATTCGGGCATGGTATATACCATGCTTCGCGAATAGAACGGAACGAATACCCATCCGAGAATGAGGATCATCCATCCTTGAATTTCCCAGTGCGCCATTGCCATTCCGCTTGAAGCGCCGGCGCCGGCCAATCCGATCAGGTGTTCCGAGCCGATGTTCGATGCAAAAATAGACGCGCCTATCGCGATCCATGTCGCGTCGCGTCCTCCGAGAAAATAGTCTGCCGGGTTGTCTTGCTTTTGTTTCATGACCCATGCGACGATACCGATTAATGCAAGGGAGAATATCCCGATTACTATCCAATCTAACGTTTCCACAGTGTTTTTTTTAAAGGGGTTAATATTGTCTTTCCGAATTTTGGTGTAAAAATAACACTTAATTGAATAGGCTGCATACAAAAAAAATATGTTATACAACACAAAAACCGCAAAAACGGACATTTTGTGTTGTATAACATAATAATCGGCTTTTTTTAAGCGGAGACGGATTATGATCCTATTAACGAAACGGGTGGGTAAAGAAAAGAACGAAGCAATCGCCAACTGTCGAAGGGATTGCTTCGTCGTTCCTCCTTGTCAATGGATGCAAAACCGACTTTTTCGACGCCCCTGCAGGATGGATTTCAGGCGAATCGTTATTTTAAGCCAGTCTTCGCGCTCCGTCGCTGATTACCACATCATAAACTTTCGGATAACGGCCGAATTTTTCTTTATAGCCTTCTTTTGCCTTTTTGATAAAATCGTCATAAAGTTCGTCTTTAACCAAGTTGATGGTACATCCGCCGAAACCGCCCCCCATGACGCGCGACCCGGTAACGCCGTATGTTTTCGCAATTTCGTTGAGGTAGTCCAGTTCCACACAGCTGACTTCATATAACTTACTCATTCCGTAGTGCGTTTCATACATTTTTTGTCCTGCGGTTTCGTAATCGTTGGCCTTAAGTGCTTCACAAACGTCAAGAACGCGCTGTATCTCTTCTATTACGTATTCCGAGCGCATGTAATCTTCGTCGCTAACCTTGCCTTTCACCGTCTGTAGTTGCTCTAACGAGGCGTCGCGCAAAAATTCAACGCCTAATTCTTTGGCGACGTTTTCGCATGATTGGCGGCGTTTGTTATAAGCCGACGAGGCCAGTTCGTGTTTTACCAAAGTGTCTAATAGCACCAATTTATAACCTTTGGGATCGAACGGGTAGTATTCGTATTCCAGAGAACGGCAGTCGAGGCGGAGCAAACTTCCTTTTTTGCCGAAAACGGAAGCAAACTGATCCATAATACCACACATCACGCCGCAGTAATTATGCTCGGTAGCTTGCCCGATTTTAGCCAGTTCAAACGAATCTATGCCGAGGTTGAACATGTCGTTCAGCGCGAAAGCGTATGTGCTTTCCAGTGCTGCCGACGACGACATTCCGGCGCCCAGGGGGACATCGCCGGCGAACGCCGTGTTGAAACCGGCTATTTTACCTCCGCGTTTAATGATCTCGCGACATACGCCGAATATATATCGTGCCCAGCTTGTGCGTGGGGCGTCTTCTTCGTTCAGTCCGAATTCAACATAATCTTTCAAGTCGATTGAATATGCGCGGACTTTGTTTGTGCCGTTCGTTTTCAATTCGGCAATCATTCCTTTATCGATAGCGCCGGGGAAGACAAATCCCCCGTTATAATCGGTATGTTCTCCTATCAGGTTTATACGTCCGGGCGAAGCGTAAACCGATCCTGTGCTTCCGTCGAAATGCTTGATAAAACGGCTTCTTACGTGCTCTATATCCATAATTTATATTGTTTTATGAAATTCCGGCGTCTTGCGTTTATCGCGTAAGACGCCGGGAAATAATTTGTTTACTACTCAAACAGGGATGTCCTTATTGACATTCTTAAATCCAATCACTGCATAGAATAGCAGGTAAACGAGACCGATAAACAGCAGCCAGTAACTCGTCATAAACCCTGCTGTGTCGGCAATAAGGTTTTGTACGTAAGGAATAATACCTCCACCGACAACCAGCATCATGAAGATGCCCGACGCTTGTGCAACGTATTTGCCTAATCCTTCTACCGCCAGATTGAAGATGCCGCCCCACATTACCGAGGTGCAGATTCCTACCAGTGCAAGGAGCAGGAATGTAATCGGGACTTTGACCATTCCTGCCGAGAGTGTTCCGCCGCTCGTGTCGAACGCCGGCATGGAGGCGGTAATGCTTACAGGCAAAAGAATCGCGGCGATCACTAAAAGGATGCCTGTACCGGATGCCACCGTCAGCATCGTTTTGCTGCTTACTTTCGATCCGATAGCAGCGCCTATCAACCGTCCGATGAGCATCAGCAGCCAGTAAAAACCGACTACGCCGCCGGCTATGCCGGTTGCAATTCCGAGACCGGGTTGTGTCTTGCCGTCGAGTATTTTCTGTGCACTTTCGTTGGTGTTCTTACTGACGATTTTGGATTCGTAGGATTTGTTGTTTGCATTTGCTTCATCCTCGACTTTGAGTTTGGCCAAATAGGTAGCATCCTCTTGTTGTTTCCGGTATTCGGTCACCTTTTCTTTAGCTCCTTCGGTAGTGAAGGAAGTCATGTAGAGATTAGCGGTACCCATTACGCCTACTTCGACGCCGACGTATACGAATATAGCAATGGCGCCCAGTACAAAGTGGCGGAACGACCAGGGGCTGTACTGCGATTTTTCATCTTTGGCTACCCTGTTGATAGTGGATTCCGGTTCGGGGATATTCACAAAGAAAAGAACAATACCCACTAAAGCAAAGATTCCCAGTGCAATGAACAATACGGGGTTAACATCGGGGATGGAAGCTTTGGCCACATTTCCGACCAAAAGACCTACCAGCAAAGGAACCAGCGTTCCCATCAGCGAGTTGAATGAGCCGCCGACCTGGATAAGCGTATTGCCTTTTTTGCCGCCGCCTCCCAGAGTGTTAAGCATCGGATTAACGACTGCATTGAGCATACACATTGAAAAACCGGCAACGAATGCACCCAGCAGGTAGATGTAAAAACTTCCCGCCACTCCCGATAAGAATTGGATGCCTACGCCAACGAACCCGACTGCGATGGCAATCAGCGCCGTTTTTTTGTAACCCACTTTTTGCAACAGCATACCGGAGGGTATTCCCATCACGGCATAGGCAAGAAAGTTCATAAAATTACCCAACATTCCCAACGCATTGGAAACGCCAAACTGGTTTTTCAGTACAATCCCCATCGGTGCGGCCAAATTAGTCACAAATGAGATCATGCCGAAGAGCAGGATCATCATGATGATGGGTAAAAGATAGTTTTTGTCATGCTTGTTTGTCATAGATTCTAATTATTAAGTTATTGATAATTTATTATGGTTTTTTTTCAACTAAAAAATCATATGCGGTCATACTTATAAACACTTCGCCGGGGCGGAGGACGACGGAGGGATATTCCGGTTTGTTCGGGCTGTCGGGGAAATGTTGCGTTTCCAGGCATAATGCCGATCTTTTGGGATAGCGCTGTCCGTTTTTCCCGATCTGGTTGCCGGCCATCCAGTTCCCCGTATATAACTGTACACCCGGTTCCGTTGTATATGTATCCATGATAATCCCCGTTTTGGGAGATATGCAACGGGCGCAAAAAGCCACTTTGAATCCTTCTTCTTTTTTATTTAATATAAATGTATGGTCGTATCCCTTGCCGAATTTGAGCGGCTCAAAATCGTCGTTTATACGTTCGCCGACGGCATGAAACTGACGAAAATCCATAGGCGTTCCTGCCACCTTTTCTTTGGGGCCGTATGGTATGGAAGTCTCGTCCGTCGGAAGGTAATAATCCGCATTGATCGTCAGCAAATGGTCGTCTATCGAAGGATCGCCGGCACCCGAAAGATTGAAGTACGAATGGTTGGTAAGATTCACTACGGTAGGTTTATCTGTTACTGCACGATAATATATCACCAGTGTATTATCTTCCGTCAGGCTATAGTTGATGGTCGTCTCTAACCGGCCGGGGAAGCCTTCTTCGCCGTCTTTGGAGATGTATTTCATTTCCAAAGCCTGTTCGTCGGCCTGTTCTATATCCCATACGACGGCATTGAAGCCTTTGATTCCGCCATGCAGATTGTTTGGGCCGTTATTAAGGGCGAGCTTGTCGTACACAATGCCATCCAGCGTAAAAGCGCCTTTGGCGATCCTGTTCCCGTAACGTCCGCACACCCCACCGAAATAAGGCTCTTCGGAGTTTAGATAATCGTCGATTGATTGATGCCCCGCTACGACGTCGATCATTTTACCGTTTTTATCCGGAACCATGATGGATACAATTTTAGCGCCATAATTCAAAATGGTTACTTCAGCACCTTTTTGGTTCACAAGTACGTGAAGGCCTGTTTCTTTTCCATCGATAACTTTTTGAAAGTCAGTCAAATAGAGTCCTGAAAGCGTTTTTTTATTTCCCATAAACTGTTGTTTCTTGTCATTTCTAATGGAGTGTAAAATTAATACTATTATTTTATACGGTGTCATTAAAAAAAGATGTTTTAAAACATCTTTTGTAATGTTTTTAGCGTAATTTTCTGACAATAAGACATGAGCAGATGCATTTTTTTTTATATTTGCATCTCTTTTTGTGTTGTTAATGACGTTTTTGTGTTATTAATGACGTTACGGTATAAAAAATAGAACATCAAAAATAGTGGTTAATGTGAGAAGATTTATATGTTTTTTGTCTGCTGCCGTTTTGTTTTTTCCCGGCAGTAAGGATATGTATGCACAAATAGCGGAGTATTTGTATATGTCGGACTGCCGGGTAGATACGTTACGTAAAGGTCAATTATCGTTTGAAGCGGATAATCTCTCTTTTTTTAAGGATAACGAATTTAATTCGACGGTTCAGAAAGGTTATACGTTACCGGGATTTTGGTTGCATTTGAAAACTATTTATTATCCGTGTACGAACCTGAAACTGGAAACGGGTGTCCATTCCATCTGGTTTTGGGGGGCGACAAGGTATCCGGCGTTTGCATATCAGGGAATTTCAAGCTGGAGGGGGCGTGAAGATACGTATTATGTACATGTTTTGCCGTATTTCAGGGCGCACGTGGCGCTTTCCGGCTGTCTCGACGTCGTTCTGGGCAATATTTACGGCGGGTCGAACCATCGCCTGATAGAGCCGCTGTATAATCCGGAGTTGAATCTGACGTCCGACCCCGAATCCGGTCTGCAGTTGCTTTACAATACGAAATGGCTGCACCTTGATATGTGGGTAAACTGGATGACATATATCTACAAGCTGGATACGAAGCAGGAGGTGTTCGCTGCGGGGACGACCGCCCGTTTTGACGCAAACCGTGAAGATGCGCCGTTACATGTTTATTCCCGGTTGCAGGGGCTGACACAACATCGGGGAGGCGAGATCGACGTGACGAACGAAAATGTGCAAACAATCATGAACGGTGCGGCAGGTATCGGTTTTAAACGGAATATTAACCGGAAAATTCTTAAATATATAAATGCTGAATTTGACGTGACAGGCTACAGCTATGCGAAAGGACGGGGGGTATCCGTTCCGGGAAAAGGGAGCGGCTTTTATGCCGAACTGTCGGTTCGACTGCAGGATTTTAATATCAAGGCGTCATATTGGCGATGTAAAAATTTCGTAACAATACTCGGCAATCCTTTTTATGGATCGGCATCGATAAAAAACGAAAATATGCTGTATGAAAAGCCGGAGATGCTTCATATCGGATGGGATTACCTGTATCCCGTGAAAATGGAAAAAGGTTTTTCTTTCGGCGTTATGGCAGAAGTGTATTATTATTTATCGGGCGGGATGTATTCGTCGGAAACGGGATTGCCGGCCTCCGATCCTTTCGGGCGGAACACGAATTTTTCCGCAGGCGTTTGTTTGCGGATTAATCCGTCATTTCTGCTGAAACAATATTGAAGCATTATACTGTCTTATGTCTGTTCCGGCAATTCGCCGCATGGTTCGGACTGTCTTCTTAAAATCTTTGCGGATGATAACATATTGTTCATTTTACGAAGGAAAACGTCCAGGTCGTCATTGTTGTTTAATTCGAATTTTTTCTTTAACCGGTATCTCGCCATGTGTACGGAAGACTGTTCGATAGAAAAACATTCGGACACGTCTCCGATTTCCATGCCGATAGCAAAACATATACAGTATTTTAAATAGGAGACGGAGAGATTCCCGTTATATGCTTTTTTAAGTTCGGGAATATACTGTTCATCAAGGCGGCATAGCGATTTCAGATAGTCTTTTTTGTCGGATAATTTTTTCTGTATCAGTCTTTTAATGTCTTCTATTATAAGTTTGTTCTGCGGTTCTTCCGTTTTTATATATTCCTGTTTCTTATCGTTTATGCGCTCATATTCGTTTATTTTCTGTGTATAAGCTTCTATTTGCCGGTCAAGGAGTTCTTTGTCTCTTAAGAGTTGTTCCATCGCATTGTTTTTACCTTCGAGTTCCACCTCTTTCAGCCGGTAGTCCGATAATACTTCATATTTTTCCAGTTGTGCTTTAACGGCCTGTTCTTCTTTGATTTTGAGATTGAGTTCCGCTTCTTCTTTTTCCGCCCTGATCAACGCGGAGCGGCGTTTTATGATGTTTTTTGCGGTATAGAACCACAGGCAAAGCAGCGCAATAGTTATGACAAGCAGGAGGGCAATAAGTATTAACATGCTTATGGACTTTATCTGGTTGGCGTTGATGACCTTTAGCTGTTTGATTTTATATTCTTCTTTTTCCGTGTTGTATAAATATCCGAGTTCGCGCGATTCTATGTCGCGTATCTTCAGTTTAAGGTCGTTTTTGATCCGGTTATATTTAAGCGCTTCTTTATATTCGTTCTTTGAAAATAGAATCCGGCTGTGAAGGTCGGCATAGGCCGCTTCATCGGAGTAGAGCGTTTCCGGAGGGTACATGGCGTCTCTTTCTTTTATCTGTTGTGACAAACAGCTTTCGGCCTCGATAATTTGCTTTTCCGCTTCGTTGTATTTTTTTTGTTCAAAAAGGGAGACGGCTTTCGTATATTTTATCCGGCTCATTATGTACGAATCGTCGGTATATCCGATTGATTCGGCTTTTTTAATGCAATCGTTTATGTAATTCCAGTCGGGATCACGTTTTAATGAGTGATATTCTGCGAGCAGCAGATATGACTTGAGGATATCATAATCCAGTTTGGCGGGTAAAATTTTTTCGTTTGAGTAAAAAAGATTGATACGTTTCTTTTCGTGAGAAATAGCCGAATCAAGCATTGTTTCCCGACTCGTCGCGTCAAACCGCGTTTTATAGTAGTCCGATTTCATCGTACTTAGCGTAAAGTCGATGAAAGGCGAATATTCTTTTTGTAATATGTTTTCTACTTTCCCGATGAGTCTTTTTGCAAGGACGGTATCCGGCTGGTTTGCCGTATAAACGGCTATATTATATATGTAAGGGCTTATAGCATACACATCCTTGTCGACCTGTTCGTAATAACCGATGGCTTTTTCGAAATGTTTATATCCTTCTTTTTTGCCGTAAGGCACATTTATCGCCTGCGTTCCCGTTGTGTAGTGGTAATTGGCCAGATACAGCGGCCGCGAACCGTCTTCCGTATATATGCCGCCCGAATCTGCCGGTGAGTTTTTTGGTCTATCGGCAATCACCGAAAAATGGCCGGCCGCCGTATTCGGGGACACAGCGGCGGCGTTTTCCGGGGAATATGGAAAAATACAGGAAAACATAAATGTTATCATAAGTATTTTTTTGTTGTTCATTTGCAATATTGGTTACGTTTGTTGGTTGGACAAAAGTATGAAAAAGATGCTTAATCTCAAAAACCTCAAATTGCAACGAATTGCGCCGAGGCATCTCTTAAGAAAACCATATAATAAATATTTAATGATAGACATGTCTGTAATATCGGTATAATGCTTTCGGAATGCCTTTGCTTTAAATCATAAGTCGATTACGTTTATTTATGTTTTATTTATGTTTATTCGCTTTTTATTCTCTTAATTTTATCATGTTATCCGGAAATATTCGCTCCGTATTGCACAATTCATAGCATAGAAAAGAAAATTGCCGACCGTCACTCCGAATCTTTCATTATGCGGCGTATAGCCATGTAGAGTGTTTTTTGAGGTCGTTGTATAAATTGGTATGCTTGTCAATCGGATAATTTGATATTTCAGGGAACGGGTTCATATAAAATGTAGAGATCAATATAGTATACCTTGATAAAAGACGGGATACTTTTGTTCCCGAAAATAATATGAAACACGTTGTTTTTTCCGTATATACCGTACTTGTATAAGCGGAAATTATAACTAATATAAATTACAATATTACGAAAATGAGAAGAATATATTTGTATAGATATGGCAGTAGTGCTATGTCGATAATGACGGTTATGTTGATTTTTATCTTTTTAGGTTCCTGTTCTGATTCGGTCGTAGAGAAGGTGCCGGTTATTTCCGATGGATTCGAGAATCCGGCGTTTAGCGTAAATGAAGGCGTCGCTACTTACACGTCGTTAGGTTCCGATCTTAAAATTTTATGGCAGAGAGGAGATTTAATCGGAATTTTCTGCAATGATACGGATCCGGTAACGGTCAATGGGAGAGCTGTTTTGCATGAGGCT
>JAITBC010000416.1 GCA_031283785.1 Tannerella sp.
ATACGGCGTTCGGAATATGAACAATTATTGTCGTAACAGAAAGCATTAGAAGAATTGTTTTTACTCACTGTCCGTTTGGGATACGCCCGCCGTCCCCCTGGGTTACTACCCAATACAAATATCATGATGTTTTTTTTAACTTTCACGCATGACAAGTGTAAACAGGACACAGGAATTGTGAATCGTTTTTAATCTTGTCGGAGTTCATTATACCAGAGGAATGTGTCCATTAGTCGAACCTGAAAACTGTTCGATTCAGCTTCTCTATTTCCTGTTTTAAGGCCGGCAAACCGTATTCGTTGGGACGAGGTGCATTCGACAGTTTTACCTTGTGCTCTTTGTCAAGCAAAATATAGCGGGGAATGGAAATAAACTGCAGGTATTTTACCAGCGGAGATTTCAACGCTCCGGCGGCAATGAGATATTGATTTTCGGCAATATCTTCTTCCGTTACAGCTTTTCTCCAGTTTTCCTCCTTCTCGTCTACTGATATGTATACGTATGCAACATCCTTTTCTTTCAAAAACGCTTTCGCCTCTGCCGATTCCTGAATATCCAGCCTGCATGGCGAACACCAGCTTGCCCAGAAGTCAATATAGACGGGTTTTCCTTGAAACTGTTCCAATATTGTCTTCAGAGTGCTCCTCCGACCAGACTCGTCTTTATAGTTTTTCAGGACAATGTCGGTCAGAATGTCTTCCGGAAACGGTTTGTTGTGTATCCGATAGTAACTATCCGCCAGACGGATATATTCCGTGTACACTGTGTCTGAAACATATTTGGGAGATTGTTTTATAATGTTCAACAGTTCGGTTTCATAATTTTGCCCCTGATGGTCGGCAAAAATACCGATAAGGGCGCTTATCAGGTATTCCTTTGTTTTTCCTTCCGTTTTGTGCAGTATATTATTGTATATAAAATCAAGATCAGACCAGTCGGCGTTTAAGTGAAAATCTACGAAACGATATATCAAAGAACTGCCGTATACATTGGTTAATGATTCATCTTTCAACGGAAGCCGGTAAACGCCGTCAAAATAGTTTTCAGGTAAATCGCCGGCGGCAATTTGTTTAGTGCATACGGGTGTGTAGATATAAAAAGCAAATTTATCATCAATATAAGCATTCACATAACTAATAAAACCTTCGGACATGGAATGCTGTTCTCCGTATGTCTTTAAAAAATTCAACTGTTTTTCTTTCAGGACGATCAAACTGTCTCTGTATGCGGCAATATTACCTCCTTTTTTGTAATATGGCCAAAGAGGAAGAGGAAAACGTTTTTTAAATTCATACATAAAATTGTAATTCCCTGCATTTTCACCGGCAAATTCCAGATGGTATTCCACAAATTCTGTGCGCTTGTCATCATCACAAATGACATTAAAGCCGATACTGTCACCGGGAGAAACGTATATGTGTTGCCAATCAAGAGAGGCCTGAACTGTTTTCATTTCCGATCGGTTTAATGCAAAATCGACGACCATCTTTTTTTCTGTATTCCGTTCGTGAAAAATCTTTTTTTCCTCCGCAAAATCCGACCATCGAAAAGGAAATGCTTTAAGTTCTATCAATTGATTGATAGCGGTATCATTGTTTATACTGTAAATAGTAGCCTTCTGCTGAGCCGGCGAGGGCTGTGCCGTTATCAACAACGCAGAGAGATTAACGGTAATAAAAAAATGCAGTTTCATATTATTTTATAAATTTCCAATTAAAACTTCTGCAAATCAAAACTATTTTCTTGAGATGGCCAAATATATTTCATCAAAAATGCATAAAAGCTAAGATTCTCTTAAAAATCCGTGACGATTTTATTATTAAGAAAAAGCAAAGCGCCTTAATAAAATGAATTTGCATCACTCGATACTGTAATTTCGGAATTTTCGCTACGATATTTTATAATCGTGGTATGCGGAATTATAAAAATTTCCGATAATCATACAACGTAACCGCAATTCTTCCCATGTTTTATTTAACTTTGCAGCCAATTTATATTGTAACATGACAGATACAAACGTATTTGAAGACAAAACCGCAGCCTACTACACTTTAGGATGTAAATTGAATTTTGCCGAAACATCGACCGTCGGCAAAGAATTATTGACTTTAGGCATCCGTAAGGCACGGTCTGGGGAAAAAGCCGATTTCTGCATCATAAACACATGTTCCGTGACAGAGCTGGCCGACAAAAAATGCCGGCAGATGATACGAAAAATCAACAAAATGCATCCTTCGGCATACATTATCGTGACCGGCTGTTATGCCCAGTTGAAACCGGAAGAAGCGGCCGGCATAGATGGCGTAGACCTTGTTTTGGGTTCGCAGCAGAAATCCGGTATTACCCAATATATCCGACACCTAATAAACCGAAAAGAACAGCCGTCCGAAAACATCATTACATCTCCGGCGAAAGATATCCGCACTTTTGCACCGTCCTGCTCCGCCGGCGACCGTACGCGCCATTTCCTGAAAGTGCAGGACGGATGCGATTATTTCTGTACTTACTGTACGATACCTTTCGCACGCGGCAGAAGCCGGAACGGCACGATAGCGGATATTGTGAAACAGGCCGAAAAGGTGGCGAAAGAAGGCGGAAAAGAGATTGTCCTGACCGGGGTCAACATCGGCGACTTCGGCAAAAGCACCGGAGAAAGATTCATTGATCTTATCAGAGAACTCGACCTTATAGACGGTATCCCCCGCTTCCGTATATCGTCTATCGAACCGGATCTCATCACAGACGAAATTATATCGTTTGTCGCTGAAAGCAAACATTTCATGCCTCATTTCCACATACCTTTGCAAAGCGGGAGCAATGCCGTACTGAAACTGATGCGTCGCAACTATGATAACTTCCTGTTTCGTGAAAAAACGGAACAGATCAGGAAACTCATGCCCGATGCATTTATTGGCATAGACGTCATTGCAGGAACACGCGGAGAAACGGAGGAATTTTTCGACGAAAGCAAAACCTTCCTCGAAAGCATCCCTTTCACGCAACTGCATGTTTTCAGCTATTCGGAACGGCCGAACACACAGGCGCTTAAAATCACGCCCGCCGTCTCGCACAAAGCCAGGCACGAGCGGAGTAAACAGCTTCTTGATCTGTCCGAAAAAAGAATGTACCGTTTTTATGAATCACATATCGGCAAAACAGGTATTGCGTTGTTCGAACATGCGAAAAAAGGAGAATTTATGCACGGATTTACCGAAAACTACATAAAAACGGAAATCGCATACCGGAAAGAACTTTGTAATACTGTCCATCCTGTGCGGATGACCGGATGGAATGAAAATAAAACCGCTTTAATCGCCGAAATAGCAGACGGAGGATGAACGAACGGAGAGGCGGACAAAAATATATATCCCGGCGAGACAATGACAAAACCGCCGTAACAACTATGATAGCAGATTGAAAATGACGAATATAACAGACAGACTGAACTATGGGGAATAAAATTTTATACATCATTTTACTTGTATGGGTGAAAATTCATGCATTACTGCCTGTGCCGGTGCTGTATGTACTGGCAGACATACTGTATGTCATCCTGTATCACGTAATTCGTTATCGCAGGAAAGTTGTAAGATACAACATGAAAAACACATTCCCCGGTAAATCGTACGAAGAACGGCGGCGACTTGAGCGGAGATTTTATCATCATCTTGCCGACTATATCGTCGAGACGGTAAAATTGGCGGGAATATCCCAGGAAGAACTGCTGCGCCGTGCACGCCTCAACAATCCCGAAATGGTAAAACCGCTATTGGAACAGGGACATACATGTATCATCCTCGTCATGGGACACTACGGGAACTGGGAGTGGTTCACGGGATTCCCGGCCTGTTTCGGCGACGTACTACAAGTACACCAGATATATCGCCCGTTGAAAAATAAAGCGTTCGACCGGCTGTTTGTCTTTCTGCGCACACGCTTCCGAGCCGTGTGCACGAAAAAGAATGAAGTTGTACGCGATATTGTCAGGTTAAAACAAACAAAAACGCCCTGTTTGCTTGTTTTCATTGCCGACCAGACGCCGAGTAAAGCAAATATCCATTACTGGACCCGCTTCCTTAATCAGGAATCGGCAATACTGACAGGCCCCGAACGATTGGCAAAGAAATATGATCTCCCCGTCGTCTTCGTCGATGTGAAGAAAATAAAACGGGGGAACTATTCTGTTAACTTCCAGTTGATTACAGACACGCCAAAGAAGATGCCCGAATACAGCATTACCGAAGAATACACGCGGCGTATGGAAACATCCATCATGCGCGATCCTGCATTCTGGCTCTGGACGCACAAACGCTGGAAACATAAGCGGGAGGCTGTTGACGGATCGTTGAACATATAAAAATGCACACACATATATGAAAGTATCGGTTGTTATATTAAACTGGAATGGGAAAACATTGATGGAAGAATTCCTTCCGTCCGTAATAAAAAACACACCTCCGGATATTGCAGAAATCGTTGTCGCGGACAACGGTTCGACGGATAATTCCACGGCAATGCTCAGAGATAAATATCCATCCGTGCGGCTTATCACATTCGACCGGAACTACGGTTTTGCCGAAGGCTACAATAAAGCGATAAGCGCGATTGATTCCGTATATACGGTATTACTCAACAGCGACGTGGAGGTATGTCCCAACTGGATGGATATCCCGTTAGCCGTACTGGATACCACCCCGTCCATTGCGGCGGTACAGCCGAAAATTCGTTCCCGGCGCAATAAGAAATACTTCGAATATGCAGGTGCGGCAGGAGGTTTCATCGACAAATACGGATATCCGTATTGCCGCGGACGGGTCATGTCGGTCGTTGAAGAAGACAACGGACAATACGACAATCCGGTCGACATACTGTGGGCAACGGGCGCATGCCTTTTTATACGCACCGGAATATACCGGAAAGAAGGAGGACTTGACGCCGTTTTTTTTGCTCACCAGGAGGAGATAGATATGTGTTGGAGGCTGCGTTCACGAGGATACCGCATCGTATGTACGCCGGAATCGACGGTTTATCACGTAGGAGGCGCGACGCTGAACGTGGAAAGCCCTCACAAAACATTCCTCAACTTCCGCAACAACCTGCTTATGCTGTATAAAAACCTGCCCGAAAAAGAAATAAGGAAGGTATTCCGCGTTCGTTACTGGTTAGATGCGATCGCCGCCGCCAAATTTTTTATTACCGGTCATCCCGAAAATGCAGCAGCCGTATTTCGTGCACGACGCGAATTTCACCGGCTAAAAAAAGAATATTTGATCGTAAGAAAGGAAAACCTGCAAAAAACCGTCATCTCCGAAATCCCGGAAATACGCAGAAAAAGCCTGTTATACTCGTTCTATATCGAACGAAAACAAAAATTTTCAAAACTGTAGCTATCGGCCAAACTGCCATAACGGCCGAGCCTTGCGGCTTTTTTCAAAAATATCGACCAAACAAATCAATTAATTTAGGCAAAAATATAATCAGCCCTACAATTGCAGCGGCGACAGCCATGAATAATACCCCTCCGGCAGCAAGGTCTTTGACCTTTTTTATGGCTTCGCTATATTCCGGCGATACGACGTCGGCCAACTGTTCGACAGCCGTATTCAGCGCTTCGGCAGCTAATACGCATCCGCAAACGACAACGACAGCCATCCATTCTGTGGCCGATATGTTCAACAAAAAGCCGGCAAGGACGGTATAAATACCTATCAAACAATGCAGTCTGACATTATGTTCGTACCGTAACAGCAAACGGATACCATGAAAAGCGTGTTTAAAGCCGGGAAATTTCTTCCGGGGAATTAATTCTTTATTATCCATATTTTGTTTCACATTTATTCATGCAATAAACTTGTCCGGGATTCTCCGCCTATATGTCAGGATTCGATCGTACCAAGCTGATTATAAGTTTCTTCAAGCGTCTTGTCATTATCCGAGATAAGCAATAGTACATCGCCGGGATCAAGCGTTGTAGAACCTGTGGGAACAAAGTATCTCTCATCTCTTTTGACCATAACGACAAGCGTGTTTTCCGGCATCGGCAAATCCATAATACGGTTTCCTTCGGACAAATGTTCAGACAATAACGTAATCTCCGACATACTCGATTTGATATCATCCGATAAATCGACATCAAATGTCGACAATTGATTTTGTGGTTTGCTCACTCCTGCAAGTCCGAGTATCCTTGCCACTGCGGGGACTGTCGTCCCCTGTATCAACAGCGACATCAACGTGACAAAAAACACAATATTAAAGATAACTTCCGCGCCCTTAATATTAGAGGTTAACGGATAAGTTGCAAACAGAATCGGAGCGGCGCCACGCAGACCTACCCACGAAATATAATGCTTTGCCTTATACGTCATTTTGCGAAATGGTATCAGGCAGAGCCATACGGATAACGGGCGCGATACGAATATCATAAAAAAGCCTATGGCAAGACCTATTCCCGTTATCGGCAGCAACTCCGACGGATAGACAAGCAATCCTAACGTCAGGAACATCACAATCTGAAAAAGCCAGGTCATACCGTCCATAAATTTTTTGGATGTTCTCTTATGTACAAATTTGGAATTTCCTGTTACAAGGCCGCTGATATATACAGCCAAATATCCATTGCCATTCAGGTAGTTTGTGATTGAAAAAACAATAAACAATAATGTCAGCAAAAGTACCGGATATAACGATTTGTTATCAATATTTATACGGTTTATAAGCCTTACGGCAAAACGTCCGAGCAGGTATCCCAATGCAGCACCGATAACAAGCTGTATCACAAATGTTGAGGCTACCGACCAGAGACTTCCCTCTCCAATCTGTATCCATTGGATAAATGTAATAGTCAACAGATAAGCCATCGGATCGTTACTGCCGCTCTCAAGTTCCAGTAACGGACGAAGACGCTCTTTCAGGACAAGCCCTCTTGCGCCCAGTATGGCAAAAACCGACGCCGAATCCGTCGACGACATTACGGATGCCAACAGGATTGCCTCAAGAAAAGAAAACGAGATAGCCGTAAAAATATGTTGCGTTATGAGATATATAAAAACGCCCGTAATCACTGCCGTAAACAATACACCTAACGTGGCCAGTATAATACCTTGCGGCAAGACCGGCTTTATTTCCGAAAATTTTGTGTCCATCCCGCCGGAAAACAAAATGATATTCAACGCTAAAACTCCGATAAACTGCGCCACTTTCGGATTTGAAAACTCCAAACCCACGCCGTCATATCCGAAAACCATACCGACGATCAGAAATAACACCAAGGTAGGGACCCCGAATCGATATCCCGTCTTCCCGGCAATAATACTGACAAACAGCAGCAAAGAACCTACCAAAACAATATTTTCAATCGTAATATTCGAAAAATTCATATTATTGCATTTAATTTAAAAAATCAAAATAACATAAACAATCCCTCATCATATTACATGATATGACTTGCTTAAAAGAAATTGCTTACAAATATAAAGATTTTTATCATAATAACAAGTCTATACCTGCGAAATCTATAAAAAAAGACGATTTCATCCCGTAAATACCCACTCATTTGTGCAAAAAGACAGCTTTATTCGCCTCTTCATTATTCAGTTCGGCATACAGTCTCAGAAAAAACCATACGCCTGCATCCGTATGAGTTCCGGCGGTTGAACCGAAAGATACGCTTCCTCCATATTTTTTCTGTTCGGCAGCAAAGTCCCGCGCCTGTTCAAAATATACGGTTTTATCGTCCACACCGTGGGTCATGATAAACCGGCAACGGTTCTTCCAGGGTTTCACACTGTTGTCGTCAAGGATATTATTTATTTCGCTCATACCGTCATTTTTCAAGAAATTTCCGGTAAACAAATCCGACGTGTTTTTTGTGAAAAAATCCCGGTAATCATGTTCACCGTCCAGATAAACAGCTGCCTCAGAAGCATAAGGTTCTTTCAGATAATCATTTATCCGGAGGTGTGGATAGCCGTTTTTCTTATATCCCAGCAATGCCAGCGGAAACAAATACGGCTGGGGCATTGTGGAAGATGCCCGTATCAGACCGGCTTCCTGAAGCAGGTTGCAGGGCGTGCCCCCTACGACAAGCAAATCGACCTCCATATCGTTAACAGAAGCGTCTGTCTCGAACTCATGCGCCAATTGCAACGATACATAAGCGCCAAGCGAATAGCCGGATATAATAAACCCGTTCTTCTTTTCATACTTTTCTTTCCCGAGCACAGACCGGGCGGCTTCCACATATTCGACCGTCGTGCGTATCATCGCTTTTTTTTCAACATATGGAATGAAACACTGCCCGTAGGAATCGCCGAAACCCGGATAATCGGGTATCATTACCGCATAACCGTAATTATAAGCTTCAAGCAGCCAGAACATAAGATGAGGATCAAGGTCGTCGCCGGCCATACGTACGGTAGGCGCCTCATTCTTCATTACATAAGTATAGGGCGGCGCAATAACCTGGCGATATTTACGCTCATTCACAAACGGCGGGACAATTAATAATCCCGAAAGATTTATTCTTGCCGCCGAACCGTCGGGATGACCTGTTTCCAACATCACTTTATATACGCGCATCTGTACATCGCCCTCATATTTTGTCTGATTACCGATAATATTCAAAATTATCGAAGCATTACCGGTAAAATTCTTTTCTGTATTTTTCAGTTCGCCAAACGAATATTCTTTAAGTATTTCGTAAGTAACATTTTTCGTAACGTCCGGCTCTCCGGGATTTTCCGGCTGTTCGGGGATTTCGGGGTCTATCGGCGGCTCATTTTTATCCGAACAGCCTGTAATAAAAATCATACAACACACCGTTAATAATAGTATGACGTATGATTTCATCCGATTTTCTTTTATTTTTTCGTCCATTATAAAAAATAAGTTTTTCTAATCATAGTGTTTTGTTTTAATTATCGCCTTTGCCCAAAGCCACCTTTGTCGTATAAGGATAAATCAGCGAGGTATAGGCGAAAATACTTTTGCAATGCAAAACTTTCAGCGAAGGCATCGGGGCAAGTTCAACGATCTTCAGCGAAGGATGTGTACGTATATCGATCTCCGTTATCGGATTATTCATACATTTGAGATGCTTCACCGACGGTATTTCGTTGACATCCATACGTTCCATCCTGTTACCGTAACAATAGTAATTTTCAATCATACGGTTATTCGTCAGGTCGACGTATGTCAGTAAATTATTGCCGCAATCAAGCGTGACAAGCGTTTGGTTTTCCGAAACATTTATCGAAGATATCCGGTTATTGCTGCAATTAAGTTCCTTCAATGCCTTATTATGAGAAACGAGGATATTTTCCATCATGTTGCCGCTGCAGTCAAGTTTCACAAGCCTGCCGAGATGTCCTACGGCGATCCCTTTCAACTTATTATCATTACACATGAGGCTATCCAACAAAAGATTTCTGCTCAAATCAAGCGTTTCAAGATGGTTATTGCCACATTCCAATGTAGTAAGATTTGCATTTTTACTTACGTCGAGCGCTATGAGGCGTATCGAACGGCATCGCAACTCCGTTAACGAAGCATTTTGACCGACATCTATAACAACCAGGTTATTACTTGAACAACGCAGGCTCGCCAATATATGATTATCCCTTATATCGAGCCGGTTCAATTTATTACGGCTGCAGTCGAGCGTTTTAATAAAAGGATTAAAACTCAAGTCCAATTCCGTGATTTTGTTCTGCCGGCATACAAGTGTTTCGAGTGATGTAAAATATTCGATTCCTTCGAGTGACGATATTTCCATGTCCCGGCAATCAATGATCTTAATCGCCCTTGCTTCATGTCCGGAAACAAAACCGTCGCCATCCACATCAAAATTTGACACGACATAAACATTAAATGCCGAATCGGGGAACGATATATTACCCGTAAACAAACGCAATTCTTCCCGTTTTTTCTCTTTCTCCACAGACTTGATATCGGTATAACGGCGGTTAGCCTCTGCCATTCGGCGTACTTCCCGTTTTTTTCGTTCCGATTCGTTTATTTCTTCGTCTGTATATTTGCGTCGTTCGGTTTCCATGTATGCAGCGTCTTTTGTCCTGCGTCCGGCAGACTTTCCCCCGCGAAGTTTTTTCTCTGATGACTCCTGTGCGGGAGTTACCAACGCAAGCATTTCTTCTTCCCGTTCAAAAACGGTAATTTCAGCCACACCCGCTTCGTTAAGGGCATAAAGAACTGTGGTTTCACTTGAATAACTTATTTTACGGATATCATTCTTTTTATTAAAATAAACTGCCTGCAACGTCGGCATAGCGTTACAGTATATTTTTTCTATATTTCCGTTACGGCTTACGTCGAGCGTTTTCAGTTTGTTTATACTGCATTCCAGCTCATATAAAGAGGTATTATGACTGACGTCAAGCGTATCGATACGATTACTTCCGCAATCCAAATCGCAAAGCATCGTATTACGGCTCACATCCAATTTCGTCAGCCTGTTATGCGAACAGTTCATCTTCCACAAAGCCGGGTTATTGCCGACGTCAAGCGCCGTAAGGATATTTCCCGAACAGTCCAGAAAACGCAATATCGTACAAACGCCGACATTCAACGAGGCGAGCTTATTCCGGCTACAGCTAAGGTAAGTCAGCGAGCCGCACATACCGACGTCAAGAAAGTCCATATCATTATTATCACAAATCAACTCCTCCAGCATCGTATTACTGCCGACATCAAGCGTTTTGATACGGTTATTCCGGCAGTTCAGGTCTGTCAACAACGGATTGCTACTAATATCAAGCATATCCAACAGATTGTTATCGCAATACAACTTTTTAAGTAACCGGTTTCGGCTTATATCAATTGATGTAAGCCGACCTTTGCCGAATGGGCTTACCGGCGAACAGTCCAGCTCTTCCAACTCCGTGAAACAGGCTATTCCTTCAATAGAAGATATGTTTTCGGGAGAGAATTTCATCCGTGTAACAGCCTTTGCCTCCGTTTCCGATATTTCGCCATCGCCGTCGGAATCGAAATGCGCTACCAGAAAAGCCTTAAACTCCCTGTCCGGAATATAAATATTTTGAGATACACCCCCTAAACCAAAGAAAAAAAACAAAAGACAGCCTGCCAAACATTTCTTCATATCCTCCACTCTCACGTCCATCATTCTTATTCCCTGTTTTTAACGCTCATTTCCCCGTCGCCATTTCCCATTTCCTCACAAATCATTTCCCATTCATTCTTCAAGTGCTCCAATTATCCTGCTAACCGACTGAAAACCATGCCGGTCACAATAATCGTTAATACCGTCAATAACTTTCATCGAGACGGCAGGGTCCACAAAATTATACGTTCCTATCTGCACGGCGGCAGCTCCGGCAAGCATAAATTCAACGGCATCTTTCCATGAAGATATACCGCCAAGTCCAATCACAGGTATTTTAACTGCCCGTGCTGTCTGCCATACCATACGCAAAGCCACAGGTTTTATGCATGGGCCGGAAAGTCCGCCGGTAACTGTCGACAAAACAGGTTTGCGTTTTTCCGCATCTATTGCCATGCCGAGCATCGTATTGATAAGCGAAACGGAATCTGCGCCTTCCGCTTCGACAGCCCGGGCGATCTCGGTTATATCCGTCACATTCGGCGATAACTTAACGATCATCATTTTAGGATAAACTTTGCGGACTGCGCGAACAACCGCGGCGGCCGACGAAGCGCATACGCCGAAAGCCATTCCACCCTGTTTTACATTCGGGCAGGAAATATTCAGTTCGACAGCGGGTATATGTTCCAGCGCCGCCATTTTTTCGGCACACTCAACATACGTGTCGATCGACGAACCGCTTACGTTAACAATCATATTCGTGTCAATCTCGCGTATCACGGGATAAATTTCCTTTATAAAATAATCGGCCCCTTTATTCTGCAGACCGACGGCATTCAGCATACCTGAAGGCGTTTCCGCCATACGCGGATAAGGATTCCCTTCACGCGGCTGCACAGTAGTACCTTTCACAATTATGCCGCCTATCCGGGAAATATTCATGAAATCCGAATATTCGGTCCCATACCCGAAC
The DNA here is from genome assembly GCA_031283785.1 of Tannerella sp. The sequence continues at coordinate 12,057 of JAITBC010000416.1, forward strand.
GTTCCGGATGCAGTCATAACCGGATTTTTCATTGTCACAGTTCCTATTTTCGTCGTCAAATCCGCCATGTCAATTGATTTATATTAAACACCGGTCCTTCCGTACATACGCAAACGTTTCCCTTCACGGTCTTTTCAACACAACACAGGCATGCTCCTATCCCGCATGCCATCATATTTTCGAGCGAGACTTCACATGATATGCCTCTCGTTTTTGCATATCTTGCCACGGCAATCATCATCGGTTCAGGCCCGCAGGCATATATCCGGTCGAAATTTTTCTTTTTCAGGATGGTATGATCGGTCACAAATCCTTTTTCTCCCGACGAGCCGTCCTCCGTTGTAATATAAGTCGTACCGATATTTTCAAATGACGCGAGTTGCATTATATCGTCCTTCGAACGTGCTCCAAGCAAAAATTCAGGTTTAAAACCTATGCTTTTCAACATGTCGCCGAAATAAAGCATCGGTGCCGTACCGACACCGCCGCCGACGAGAAGCAGGTTTGCTTTGACGGATATCTGCGGCACAGAAAACCCGTTTCCCAAGGGAAGTATAATATTCATGACATCGCCGGCCCTGTATTCCGCCATACGCCGCGTTCCTTCGCCGGCCAACCGTATAAGAAGCCAAAGCATGTTCATCTGCTTATCAACGAAATTAACAGATATGGGACGGCGAAGAAACGTGTGCGCAGACCCGTCGACGCGAACCTGGACAAACTGTCCGGGTACCATCTCCGGCAGTCTGTGGTCTGCCGTAAGTTTCAACAAACAATACTCGGCGTGAAGACGTACATTCTCCATCACTTTCATATCTATCACATATTTTTTCATTTGCCCCCCTCCCCTCTTTATTTTCTTCCGGAACAAAACAAATATTCATTTCAGGAAAGGAATAGAAAGAGGATATACCCATACTTCCCCGTTAACAGCTTTTATTATGGCAATAATAATAAATAAAATCATGATTACCGCTATAACAGGCACAAGGAAAGTCCCTACGCATGTCAGACACAGCCCCAGAATATAAATAAAACAGCTAAGCTCAAAATTAAGTATATTCTTACCCGCTTCATCAACGAGCCGGCTTTTTTCCCTGAACAGAAGCCATATAATCAAAGGAGCAATGAAACTTGACAAAAACTGAGATGCATGCATCAACACAACAAATGATTTTTCATCAATACCAAAGTCCCATCCCGCATGATAAGCGGAATAATGCGCAGATAACAGGCGCGCTTTTTCACGTTCATATTCTTCCTGCGTGATCGCGCCTTCGTCCAAAAGCTTTTTCAGCTTTTCCAGATCGTCATAAGTATTCATATTTGTTACCGTTTAATGTTTAACGGTGCAAAGTTATAAAATAATGATGACATACTTTCGATTGTGTTTCTTAAAATGTTCCGGTAAGGCCATAACGTTGCGTCACACAAAAGATCTGACTGTAAATATGAAAACCGGGACGGCTCGTATCAATTTTCCGGTTAAGTTGCAATACCGGATGGCCTGCACTTATATTAAACGATTTCTGCAGGCGTTGATCCGCTCTTATCGCAAAAATTTGCTGTATGCCTCCGGTCACTACTATCTGGTATTTGGCACGTAAGGTATCAAACAAAGATTTATTTTCCATGTCATAATTCAGGAAGTGCGGCAAATTGATATTCGGAAGCATCGTTATATCATAGAACACCGGCGTTTCGTCAATAAGACGCAATCGTTCAAAATAGATGCATCCCGCGGCCTCTTCATGCGGCTCGACAGAAAAAGTAAATGCTTCGTTCCAACTGCGCAACTCCGGTTTCATCGTTATACGTGTAGTAAGATTCGTACTGTCGAGTGCAGTTGTAGTACTCATTAACGACAATATACCGATTCCTCTGGGCGTCCCTTTTACAACACTCCTTTTCCCCTGATGACGAACAATAATTTCATCGGAAGCTAACTGCTCTATAGCCTTTCGTAAGGTGAGGCGGGCTACGTCATATTTAACGGATAAATCGTACTCGGAAGGCAACCTGTCGCCTGGAGCATAAACGCCGCCGGTTATCTGCGCTCTTAAATCTTCATAAATCTGCTTGTATTGCGGTAATTTCGGTAATTTACTCATGTTTTATCTTCTAAAATATGGGGTCAAAATTACATAAAAATCCTGCAATTTCCAAGCGCTTGCGGATGAAAAGCAGTGCAAACGCATCTTAATCAGTTAACCTGAGTTCGATATACTTAATCCGGTAAATTAATATAAACCTCTTCCGGGCAGAGACGCTGATGCAAAGTTTGCGCAGTATGCTGCAAATCAAAGAATTCTCGCTATGGTTGGTTTATACGCTTTTGTTAATTGTATTGGTGATGAACCCTGATGACAACGGCGTTCGTCACTTCCCTTTCGCCGTCGGGCTGTAATTGTATTAAGATGAACCGCTCTAAAGACCCACTATCGTCACGGTTTTCCCTCCTGCCGATTCTTTCTTCATGTAGATTTTGTCGTCCCATGAAACGGTGGTGCGGCGGTCGAAAACGGCCAGCCAGCCTTCTACACAACCGCAATGATCCATGTAATCGAAAATTTTATCGACCCCTTTTTCAACATATTTTTCCCCGTAGCGTATTTTCAATTCTATCGGATACTTCAAGCCTTTGTAAACCAGGCAAAGGTCGAGGCGGTCTTTGCCCAATCCCATTTCGCGTGAAATCTGCCCGCCGCCATTGACCACCCGTTGCAGGAATGCCATCAGTATCAGATGCGGCGCTGCTTCCTCATAGTCATAGCGCTTAATCCATATTTCGCTGTTTTCGCGCCAAAACTCCTGAAAATCACGCATCAGAAAATCCATGTCGATACGTCCGTCTTTCACGTAACGGGGCATTTTATAGGGGTATTTCTCCGATTTCAAATCTTCCTGCATATCCGAAGACAGTTTGCGTACAATCACCTCGGCATAAATCGGATTGGCCGGCTCTACTTGCGAATTAACCACACGTATCAATCCCAAATCTTTCGTATACAGGAAATCGTCCGATTCTCTGCGGACGAATCCTTCGCCGATAATTATCGGCTCTATTATTTTACGCACACGTTCTTCCTTCAGGCGTTCAAGCAGACTGTCGATATGCGTAGGACGATTGAATATAATGCTTTGAATGGCTTCTCCAACCATTCCGGCGGTTACGGGTATCGTGTAATCCGAATGCAGCATCCTGACTACTACCTCACGGGCGATAGCATTAACAAGCCACGGCTGTCCCTGTGTCTGCTCCCATACCAGTTTAATGGCGTCTTCTTCAAATATCTGTCCGGTTTCATCAGTGTGTTGACGGTAAAGACAGGTGATCTCTTCCTTCGTGAAATTTTCCAGCGTCATGGATTCCGTAACAATATTGAACGGGCTTGCACTGCCAAGCGACTGACTGTCGGGACGTACCTTAGCCTTGTAGTCACGGATGTTACGCATCCCAACCAGAGCGACCGAGTGAACAAAAGCACGGTAAGATCTGCTGTTATAACCATCCCGCAGTTGACGCAGAAAAGAAATCAACGTCCCTTCACTCAAACAGTCCGCTTCATCGAAAAGAATTACCAGCGGCTTGTCCAGCAACATGCAAAATCGGGTGAGCGAAACGCCTAAAATCCCTGTATAGTTTTCATAATCCGCCGCTTTGGCAAATTCCGACCATTGGGGAATATTACTATATTCAAGCGCATCTTTGAGGGTTCTTACAACTGCCGGTATTCCATTTTCCGGTTCAACAATATTTTGTACGCCTTCCAGCGAACAGTACAGAGTATAATATTTACCACCGGTATTGAGCCGCCGCGACAAATCCTGCAGGTAGGTTGTTTTCCCGCTTTGTCGCGCCGCATGAATCACAAAATACTGCTTCATGTCTATCAACTGCTCAACACCATGCAGACGGGTGGAAGCGTCAATCATGTAATGTTCCAAACTGTTACATGGACCTGCTATATTAAAGTATCTCATCGCTTAAAAATGTGATTGCGTGTAGAATCTCCAAATTCAGAAAGGCATCACCTCATCGACAGCGCCAAAATCACCTGACGAGTCTACGCGACAGGATGAAAAATATTTATCGGGCAGAACACGTCCGGTATCACTCAATACACAAAATACCACATATGTGCTATTTCCGCCCTGTATCTTCTCTTGTATCTTTGCAGCACATTTTCAAATTAAATTCTATAACAGATGTATCATTTCAACAAATTAATTCAGTTAAAACTTTTCGATATGATATTTATCAAAAATAAAGTGTTTGATAAATTGAAGAGCCAATTGAAAACATATCTTATATTGGCAGGGAATTTATTAACCGTTTTTACATTCGGCCAACAGGTTTTGGTGTCGGGAACGGTTGTTGACGGGAATGGCATTTCGTTTCCGGGTGTAACTGTATCAGTGGAAAATTCCACAACAGGAGTAATAACCGACATTAACGGCAAATATAACATCACTGTGCCTAACAGCAATGCGACGCTGGTGTTTTCATTCGTAGGCTTTACTACCCGACAAGTAATTGTTAGCGACCAAACCGTCATTGATGTTATACTGGATGAAGATTCCCGGCAGTTGGAAGAAGTTACGGTGATTGGTTACGGCACACAGAAAAAAGTAAACCTGACAGGAGCCGTATCTACCGTAAAAATGCCCGAAGTGTTGGGAAACCGTCCTGTCGCTTCCGGTGTTCAGGCGTTGGAAGGGATAGTGCCCGGTTTGCAAATCAGCAGAGATAACGGCAAACCCGGTGTGGGCGTCAACATCAACATACGAGGAGTAACCAGCATTAACAATCCCAATGTATCTCCGCTGGTATTGGTGGATAATGTTCCGATGGATCTGGATTTGGTGAATCCTAACGATATTGAAAGTATATCCGTATTAAAAGATGCTGCGGCTACGGCTGTATATGGTGCACGCGCCGCTTTCGGCATCATATTGGTCCAAACCAAACAGGCTACAAAAGACACTCCGTTGCGTATTAATTATTCTAATAATTTTGCCTTTTCGAGACCGTCCGCCTTACCGGTGAAAATCGGTCCTTATGAAACGGTCAAAGTATTAAGCGACCTGAATATGGACAGTTATATAGGAGGACAAACCATTCATATTTGGCTTGATTTGATGGATGAATATTATAACAAAGGCATGTATCCGGAAGGTTATACTTACTACGGCAATACGCGTTACAATCTGTCGGAAACAGATGTATATGCCGATATGATGGATAAATTCGGATTTCAGCAGCAGCATAATATTTCCCTGTCGGGCGGCAGTTCGCGCGCCGTTTACCGCGTATCATTCGGAATGGTCGACGAAGACGGGATACTCCATAACAACAAAGATACTTATACACGTTACAATATGACATCTTTTATCAGTATGGAAGCCTCCAAGTGGCTGACAGGAGAGGTTGACGTACATTATTCGGACTCCAAAACCTTGACGGCACAGGGAGCATCGGAAGGCAGCAGTCTCTGGGGACGTGCAGCCGGGTATCAGCCTATGGGGAGGTTGGGTTCCGATGTGACTTTTACCGGAGAATTGCTTCCATACAATACACCACGGAACCTGATTGATTTGGATGATCCGAAACATAACAGAGCGAACGATGCCCGTCTACTCGGACGTGCAATTATCACTCCGCTAAAAGGGTTGGAAATTATCGGCGAATATAGTTTTAATCGAACATGGACATCCGAAAGTTTGGCGGAATTATTCTATTACATCAACAATTCGATACAAGGTGCAAAAGTATCCAGCAGAGCAAGAAGTACATACTATATGCATCAAAATTTTTCAACGCGAAACGCTGTTAATGTTTATGCCACATACAAGAGATCTTTCGTCGAAACACATAATTTGACTTTGATGGCCGGATACAATCAGGAGGCTTTTTACAGTGAATCGTTACGTGGAGAAAATTATGATTTGCTCGATCAAAACCTGCCGTCGCTAAGTTTGTCCAACGGTTCGCCGCTCACATCCGACGGTTTCGGCGAATATGCGGTCAGAGGTGCGTTTTACCGTTTTAATTATGATTATAAGGGACGATATCTGTTTGAAGTCAACGGACGATACGATGGGTCTTCCCGTTTTAACATAAAGGGACGTTTTGGATTTTTTCCTTCGGTATCTGCCGGATGGCGGATCACGGAAGAACCGTTTTTTGAATCAGCCAAAGGTGTCTTGTCCAATATAAAGGCTAGAGTTTCGTGGGGCGCTATCGGCAATCAGAATGTAGATTATTATGGATATATGTCCACCATGCAACCGTACACACAAACGTCTGCCGTCAAATCAGGCTGGATTCTGCCGGGACAATCGGATTATGTTACATCAATGTCCGCACCATCGGTAGTATCTTCCGATTATACATGGGAAACCGTTCAAACGTTTGATGTCGGTTTGGATTATGGGCTGTTGAAAAATCAACTGACGGGAACGTTTGACTGGTACAGACGCGACACAAAGGATATGCTGGCTCCGGCCGAGCCTGCTCCCGCTTCTTTCGGAACAAATTATCCCAACACAAATGCTGCAGACTTGCGTACAAAAGGATGGGAACTTTCCTTGCGATGGTCAAGCAAAATCAACAAAGTCAGTTATGATTTGGGATTTAATTTGTATAATTCCCAAACGACCATCACTCGTTATGAAAATCCGACAGGATTATTACTCAACGGGACAAGTTTGTACTTTCGCGAAGGATTAATATACGGAGAAATATGGGGATATACGACCGACCGTTTCTACACTTCGGATGATTTCGATGCTAACGGAGTGCTAAAAGGCGGAGTGCCTTATGTGCGGGGATTTAATAAACCCAACCCCGGCGACATTCTCTATAAGGACAACGGCGATGGAATTATCGATAACGGGACAAACAGATACGAGGATCCAGGAGATATGAGTATTATCGGGAACAATTCAGCTCAATACCAATTCGGAATAAACGGAGGTGCGTCGTGGAATAATTTCGATTTGTCATTCTTTCTGAACGGTATCGGTAAACGAGATTTGGTGATGCCGGGTTATTGGGCTCCCAACGGCACATTTACTGCCTCCGTTTTCAACTATCAAACTAATTACTGGAAAAAAGACACTCAAAATTCGTATTGGCCCAGAATTTACGGCGCCGCCATTCCGAATATTGATGATAATAACAGCGCCAATCAGCAAAGGCAAACGAAATATTTACAGAATGGCGCATTTATCCGACTCAAAAATATCACATTTGGATACACTTTGCCGCAAAATATCAATAAATTATTACATACTCGGAGTTTGCGCGTTTTTTTCAGTGGTGAAAATTTATACACATGGCATCATCTTCCGACAGGTTTTTATCCCGATACTTATGTCGCTTTACCGGGAAGTTTAAGCATGAATGGCTCCATACAAGGCGATTCGGGATCCGGCAACTGGTCTTATCCTTTAATGCGTCAAATCTCATTCGGTTTGAATTTAGTTCTCTAATCAATAAAATCAGCAAAATGAAAAAGTATATTATAATTTTATTATCGAGCATTATATTTTCATGTAATAATGAATTTTTAGAAAGATTGCCCAAGGACATGGAAACCGAAGAAACATTCTTTACCTCCTATGAAAATTTCAAAACCTATGCATGGCAGTTCTACGGATGGTATAATGTTTACGCACTGAATCAGGAATATATGGATACATATTCCGATAACGGATTCCATGCACAGGGCACTAATCCCTACGGGTGGGATAAAATTGTTGAACCCACCGGCGTTGGCGCCGGCGGATGGAATTATTCCGGAATACGTACCATCAATGTTTTATTGGATTGTATCGACAAATCTCCTTTAAGTGATTCGGATAAAGCCCATTGGAAAGCTGTTGGTTTCTTTTTTAAAGCACAGGAATATTTCCATCTGTTGTCGCGTTTCGGCACTGCCGTCTGGGAGGAACATGCAGTGACGGAAAAAGACAGGGATATTTTGTATGGTGCTGCAACTCCAAGAGTAGAGCTGGCACGAAAAATATTGGAATTATTACTGTATGCCAGAGACAATATTAAGCCTTCAGGAGATGGAAATAATACGATAAACACGAATGTGGTGAATGCGTTAATATCCAGATTCGGCTTGTTCGAGGGAACATGGCAAAAATATCATCAGGTGAGCGACGGTTCGCCGAACACTTACTTGCAAGCCTCATATGATGCATCATCTGCTTTGATGGAAATCTTCCCCGGCGTTCATCCCAATTATAATGAGGTCTTTAATTCGGAAGATTTGGGTACTATACCATCCGTACTTTTGTACAAAGTATTTGTGCCTGCCAAAGGACATACCATCAATCGATGGATGGGATCGTCCGAATCCTGGTACGAAGCCTGTGCGGATTTGGTGCAGTCATATTTGTGCACGGATGGTCGTCCTGTCCGAACAAGTGCCGATTTTCATTACGACCCTGACACAGCTTCCATTTACGAGGAATTTCGTAACAGGGACAGACGATTGTACTATTCCGTTTGTCCTCCTTACAGAATAAACAGTACTTTTCAAAATACAAAAAACAAAGATTCCCTGTTCTTTTATTCAACGCCTCTTTCACCATATTATCAAATATTGTTTGCAGATTCGCCGTTAGCGCCCGAAGATGAAGAATATGTCGAATTAATGAAAACTTTGAGTACCCCCGCCGCCGACAAGCCATTGCCTATTCGTCAATGGAATGACGAATTTGTCAGAGAAGTTCCTCATTTCAGAAATAATCGGTATAACATGTCCCAAGTGTATAGCGTTACGATCGGCGGATATTTCCCATGGAAAATCTATACTCCCGCCAACCAAACTTCGGGAGGAACGAATGATGCACCTATTTACCGTATGGGAGAAGTGTTGATCAACCATGCCGAAACTGCGTGGGAACTGGGCAAATTCGATCAACAGCTTGCCGATAAAACAATTAATGTTTTACGTCAACGCGCTTATATTGCTCCATTCGTATTGACCGAAATTGATGCGAATTTTGACCCTAAACGCGATAAAGGAGGACATGTTCCCGCTACTGTTGATAAAGTATCCGGACCAACAGATTATGAAGTAAATCCCGTATTATGGGAAATCAGGCGCGAACGCAGGGTTGAATTATATTGCGAAGGTTTTCGCTTCGACGACTTGCGTCGCTGGGCAAAAGGGCATTATATCGGCAAACGTCAGGTGGGCATATATATCCGGAAAAGCGATTATGAAAATTCGCGACATATTACCTACTTGAAACGTTTGCCCCCGCTGGATGGATTAAACAATTTCTCAATGCAAATCGAAGACCCGACAAAAGACGACGGACGGATTGTCATTTTTGCAACGCCCGAACCGGGATGGTTGAACAAATACTATTTATATCCGTTGCCGCTCGACGATTTGACATTAAATCCTCATCTGAAACAAACCCCCGGGTATAAAGATGTAATAAATTAAAGTAACTTTGCCGGATACAAAAAAAGAGTTTATTCCAAAGTAAAATTATTCTGTTTCATTATGAAAAATTCAATTGTAAAAACAAGTGTTTTGTGTTCGCTGACGATACCCGTAGCGGCACAGGTAAAGGACAGTCGTCCGAACATTATTTTCCTGATGACCGACCAGCAACGGTGGGACGCCACAGGAAAATTCAATCCCATTGTCAAAACGCCGGCCATCGACAGTTTGGCTCGCGAAGGTATCGTGTTCAGTCAGGCAGTATGTCAGGCGCCGATGAGCGTGCCCAGCCGTTTTGCGCTGATGACGGGGCTTTATCCGCTGCAAACGGGCGTACTCAGCAACGTCTCCCACACCTATTCCGACCCCTTCCTGCCCGTTGACCCCTTGCCCGAAATGCTTCGCAAGACAGGATACCAAACCGCCGGATTCGGGAAAACGCACTGGGGCAGGACAGGAGCGCCTATTTCCACGCGTGGATTTGATATTCGTTATGTGGGCGCAAAGGAAGTAGGGCTGGAAGAAGGCGCCTTTTACCAGGACGATGACGACCCCGAAGGCTTGAAGGCTTATCGGGCGGAAGCATCAAAATACGGCGGCGGAGAAGAAAACGCGCTTGGCTTCATGGGCGAAACTTCACAGGTGGACGCCAGCCATCACCGCGACGGCTGGGTGGCCGAAAAATGCCTTGAATATATCGACAAGGGTATCGACAAGTCCAGGCCGCTGTTCCTCTACCTGTCGTTTTTAAAACCTCATGCCGGATTTAACATCCCCAAACCATTCGAGAGCTGGTATGATATCAATGACATTCCCGACATGGACGATGTCCCGTTGGATATGTTTCAGGACAACCACCAGACGGACGTCCACAAAGAGCGTTACAGAGGATGGCGGGAAGCATTTGAAAAACTGTCTCCGGAAGAGCGGAAGCAAACTATTCTGCGTTATTACGCCAACTGCTCGTGGTTAGACAATTATTTTCGCCTTGTGCTGGGCAAACTTCAGGCGCAGGGCGTGCTGGATAACGCCATCATTATCTTCGTATCCGACCATGGCGAAATGCTTGGGGAGCGTCATTACCGTTTCACCAAATACTGCCTTTACGAGAGCAGCGTACGAGTGCCGATGGTGATTTCCGGAAATTATATAGGCAAAGCAAAAAAAGGGACAACAGACGAACGTAACGTACAGTTGACGGACATCTATACTACGCTTCAACATGTGGCAGGCATACCCAAATCACCCTTGCTGAGCGGCATCAACCTGTTGAATCCGGAGGAAGATCGCAGCGGTTCGTTCAGCGAACTGCATGAAGAAGGACGTCCGGCTTACATGTGGCGCACGAAAGAGTGGAAACTGATTCTTTACATTGACAGCAATGACGGGGGTAAAATCAAAGGCGAACTGTATCATTTGGCAACCGATACGAAAGAATACAACAACCTGTATGCCGACGCCCGATATGCCACTCTGCGGGAATCCATGAAAACCGAATTGCTTATGCATATTGCACAAGTGACATCCGTATTTCCTTCGGGAAGGTAATTCGTACCCCAACTTTGTCTCTTTGTTACCTGCGGCTGTGTCAAAAGTTCGAAATTTCAGAACTCTGATACTTACGGGTATGATAATAAAAGTTATAGAAATGTTGCACGGCATTCTATGCTTTAATAAACATGGATATTTTTCCGGCCGGTACGGTCTGGATATTACTGTTCCCACGCAACTGAAATTCTAAAATACGATCCGTATCATAACTGTATCGACTATAAAAATGTATATACAAGTTCCGCACTTGTATATACAATACATTCTCACAACAAATTAATATTCAAACAATAAAAAAAATATTGAAAACAACTTGTATATATATTTTTTTATCGTAACTTTGTCGCGGATATTAAAATTGACAATAATAATTATTTGTACATATACATAATATAAATGGCAACAGTTGTAATTATGCCCAAACAAGGTCAGTCTGTAGAAAGTTGCATACTGACGGAAATGAAAAAAAAGAAAGGAGATCATGTTGCGGCAGGCGACATTCTTTTCTCTTACGAAACGGACAAAGCGTCATTTGAAGAAGAAGCGCAGGTGTCAGGAACAGTGCTCGAAATATTTTTCTCCGACGGGGATGAGATTCCGGTACTTACGAATGTAATGGTAATAGGTAATCCCGGCGAGCCGACGGAGGAATTTCGTCCGGGAGGAACAGGAAACACAGGAAACGCCAAGCCTGCTAACGCAACATCGAACACGCCGGGATATGCCGCGTCGAGCGCTACGGTCAGCATCACGCCGGGATATGCCGCATCGGATGTGCCGGGGTATGCCGCGTCGGGCGCTCCGGAAAATGCGAGCAGGTCGGGATCGATCATATCCGCCGAGGCTACCGGAACGACGGGGCCGGCGCCTACGGCGATGACAAGTCAAGGCTACCGCAAAAATGTAGAAAACGACGGCGCTGCAAGGGTATCGCCCGTTTCACCGCGGGCAAAAGCATTGGCGGGCAAAAACGCTATACAAGCGGAAACGCTTGCCGGAACAGGTCCTCACGGACGTGTAATAGAACGCGACGTACAGGCGGCTATTGATTCCGCACCCCAAACAACACCCCTGGCGAAAGCCGTAATAAAAGAATCAGGAGCTACCGTTCCGAAAACAGGTAGCGGACTGGCCGGCGCTGTCAAAGGAAGTGATATCAGCCTTAAAAATCCGGTTTACGCATCGGACAGCATCGTCAAGCCGTTGACAAACATGCGTAAAATCATCGCTAAAGCAATGCATGCTTCATTGCAGAACTCTGCACAGCTTACACACCATCTTGGAGCCGACGCGCGTAACATCATGGCACTTCGCAAAAAAGTTAAAAAAGCGCGGCAGGAGGGATATCCGACGGATATCACAATCAATGATTTTGTCTGTTTCGCCGTAATCAAAGCGCTCGGGAAATTTCCGCAAGTAAACGCTCATTTCCTTGGCGACAGCGTGCGTTTGTTCTCGAAAGTACATCTCGGATTGGCGGTCGATACGGAACGCGGATTGATGGTTCCGACCGTAAGGAATGCAGACGACCTGTCTGTTCAGGGACTTTCCAGCCAACTCAAAGAAGTGGCCGATGCATGTAAAAAAGGAGGAATCGCTCCCGACCTGCTTTCACCCGAAGCCGCATCGTTTACGGTATCCAACCTTGGCAATTACGGAGTTGAAATATTTACTCCGGTCATAAACCTGCCTCAGGTAGCGATTCTGGGTGTGAATACGATCGTCCCACGCCCGAAAGATTTGGGTGGCGGCGTTTACGGATTTGTCCCATACATGGGGTTAAGCCTTACTTACGACCACCGTGCGCTTGACGGAGGCGAAGCTACGCGTTTCGTTAAACAGGTAGCAATTGAAATAGAAAACCTCGAATTCAGTTTATAAACAAAAATGCATATTATGATAGATTTAGCGATTATCGGCGGAGGTCC
>JAITBC010000423.1 GCA_031283785.1 Tannerella sp.
CAATGGGATTCTATCCCGTCTGTCCGGGATCCGGACAGTTTGTACTTGGTGCGCCCTATTTCCCCTATCTCAAGGTAAATCTGGAAAACGGCCGATCGATTGTCATCAGGGCCGACAAGGCAAGTGACGGGATGTGTTACGTAAAGTCCGTCAAACTAAACGGAAAACCCTATCACAAAGCCTTCATCACCTTCGACGACCTCAGGGACGGGGCGGAACTTGTTTTTGAGATGACCTCCGCGCCGAACAAAAAACGGACATTCAGCGAAGACGAAAAGCCCTATTCCCTGACAAAACAGGGAACAGGGCTCTGACGCCTTCATACATGCATATGATTTATGATTGCTTCATGCTTCGCAGTTCGATATGACGGGAGATCGACTTTTCTATACAGCCGATCTCCTCTGCATGCCGGATAAAAAGCCGATACACCTCCCCCCCCTTCCGGGTCTCATATTGTTTTCTCGACGTTCCAGACAAAGGCACGCAGACCTAACTGTTCCGTTCGCTTATCCATTTCATGTAATGCATCCAGTAAGGGATCGACTTTCTCGTCGTCTACAATCGTTATAATTGCAGCATTCATTGCCGGCCAGGCATGAGTGCCGTAATGCGGTTCACCCTTTCCGGAACCACGTCCCTGAACCTGTTCGATGCGTGTAAAACCACGACAGTTCATCCGGTCGAGCAACATTACTATACGTTCGTTATATGCCTGGTCAAAAGTTATTAATATCGATTTCATTCGTTTACCTTGTCTTTTTTGGTTTTATAATTTTATGTTTTCGGGCTTGGTAGTATTCATCCAATTCACGAGTTTTACGCATTTTGCGACGCTGGCGTTTGATCCCGATTCCGGCAAACATGCAATACAAAACCGGCACTAAAAGCAGCGTCAATACGGTTGAAACCGTCAGACCTCCGATTACGGCAATACCCATCGGACGCCACATTTCCGATCCCTGGCCTGTACTTACAGCCATCGGAATCATTCCCAGAATCGTCGTCAAGGTCGTCATTAATACCGGGCGCAGACGGCTTTTCCCTGCTGTAACGGCCGAATTGATGACTGCCATTCCCCGTTCGCGGCAAAGTATCGTGTAATCGATCAATACGATACCGTTCTTCACGACAATACCTATCAGCATGATTCCGCCCAACAGGCTCATTACGCTAAGCGTACTGCCGGATATAATCAGCGCCATCAACACGCCGCTGACGGCAAAGGGTACAGAGAACATGATGATAAACGGATAAGTAAGCGACTCAAATTGCGCTGCCATTACGATAAACACCAATACGACAATCAAGAGGGCTAACACGCTCAGATCGCCGAACGATTCCTGCTGGTCTTCATACGTACCGGATACCTGGATATTGACTCCTTCGGGCAATTCCATTTTATTCATCAATGCCATCCCTTCTGCGACAACATCGCCCAAAGCGGATCCCGATATAACAGCCGAAACGGTCACGATACGCTGACGGTCTTTCCGTTCGATCGTCGGCGGAGCAAAACGCTCGACGACCGTTCCCAGTTCTTTCACGCGAAGCGCCCTGCCCTGATTATTATAGATAAGTATATTCTCAATATCATCCAGGCTGGTCCTGAACTCCGGCGCATAACGCACGACGATATCGTATTCTTCGCCGTCTTCCCTGTATCTGGAGGCAATAGAGCCATTGATACGATTACGCAGGAATGTCCCGGCAGTCGACAAATTCAGCCCGTGCAGCGCCAGCTTTTCCCTGTCGAAATCTACCTGATATTCGGGCTGATAGTCGCCACGGCTGATATTAACCTCCATAACGCCTTTGATTGTGAAAAGATTCTGTTTCAACTCTGCTGCAATCCGGTCGGTTTCGGCCATATCATAGCCGTAAATCTCAAAATCGGCAGTCGATTGCCCGCCCATACCGTTATTACCGCCGACAACAATCTGCGTCTTGCTGAATTCGGGATATGCTTTCAAGTCTTCACGCATCAGGTCGCCGATTTCCATCATCGTACGTTTCCGGTCTCCGGGGTCTAACAGGCGTATATTAAATGCGATAATATGGGGGCCATTATTCTGCATCGAGGCAAAAATATTGTCCGAACTGGCCTGCCCTACCCGGTAATTACATACCAATATTTCGTCTTTATATTTTTCCATCCACTCTTTCGTCAACTTATCCGCCACTTCCTGCGCCCGTTCTTTCCGCGTACCGATCGGCATTTCTATGGTTGCCGTAATCGAAGCATTATCCTGTGTCGGGAAAAACTCCGTACTGATACCTCCGGAAAGAAAGATGCTCAGCACAAAAAAGCCCAGACAGGCGGCTAGCATTGTCTTTCTGTGACGAACAGCCCAATTCACCAAACGCGAATATCCTACATCCAGTTTGTCTAATGCATTTTGAACAGGGTGATAAAAAATCCGGAACATTTTCGAAGGTCTCTTCTGCAAACGAAGCATCTGCGAGCAAAGCATGGGCGTCAACGTCAATGCGGCAACCGTAGATACTACCATAATCGTACACATCATCCAGCCCAACTGTTTAAAAAGCACACCCGTCATACCCGTAATCATGGTCAGCGGAAAAAATACTGCAAGCATCGTCAACGTAGATGCAATAACGGAGATCGCGACTTCATTCGTCCCGTGAACGGCAGCTTGCTTCGGTTCCGACCCGCGTTCGATATGGGTCGTTACATTTTCGAGCACCACAATCGCATCGTCCACAACCATACCAATAGCAATTGACAATGACGAAAGCGAGACGATATTAATCGTATTCCCCGTAATCGCCAGATAAATAAACGATGCTATCAGCGATAGCGGGATTGTGATGGAAATGATCAGCGTAGCTCTCCAGCGACCTAAAAACAGAAATACTACCAATACGACAAACAGTAACGCATAAAGCACAGTCTCCGTCAAACTGTTAATTGTATTTGTAATGTTGTCGGACGTGTTATTAATGATTCCAAGTTTGATATCCGAAGGGATATTTTTCTGCAATACAGGGAGTAATGCCATTACTTTATCGGCAATCTCCACCGAATTAGCGCCCGACTGTTTCTGAACGATAATCATTGCTCCCCGTTTCCCGTTCGTATAAGCTTCCTGTGCCCGTTCCTCCACCGTATCGACAATTCGCGCCACATCGCGAAGATAAACATTCGCGCCGTTAAAACTGCCGACTACAATATTCCGCAAGTCGCGCGAGTCCTTAAATTCACCTTCCACACGCAAAGCATACGTTTCCGAACCGATATCGAAATTACCTCCGGGAATATTGCGGTTTTCGGCGCCGATAATGCTACTGATAGTTTCGATCGTCAGGTTATATGCCTCCAGTTTATTCGGGTCGCAATATACCTGTACCTCACGTTTCGGCGCGCCGGCTATCGATACCGACCCGACGCCCGGGATACGTGCCAAAGGATTGGCCACATTGTCATCCAGTATCTTATACAGCGCCGCCTGACTTTCTTCGGCCTGTACCGAAAGCAGGATGATCGGAATCATATCGGTACTGAACTTAAAGATAACCGGCGTTTCGGATTCTTCCGGCAAAGCCGACGCTATCATATCCAGCTTATCCCTCACATCATTGGTCAACACATCAATATCATAACCGTATTCAAACTCTAAAATCATCAATGACACATTTTCCGAAGAACGTGATGTTATATGTTTCAGGTTACTTACCGTATTCAATACATTTTCCATCGGACGGGACACGTTATTTTCGATATCGCCCGCACTCGCACCCGGATATGCCGTCATCACCATAATGATATTCGTATCGATATCCGGGAATAAATCGACCGGCAACTTCGAATACGAGAATAATCCGAATAACACTACTGCGGCAAAGCACAGCGCGGTCATAATCGGTCTTTTGACCGCTCCTTCGTATAAACTCATTTTTTATTAATTTGGATTATAACTATTTCTCAACTTCAACTTCACTTCCATCAAGTAATCGCGACTGCCCGGCAACAACGACTTCCGTATTATCCTCAACGCCGGAAATCAACTCGTAATATCCACCCATCCGGCGACCTAATTCGACTTTTTCGTAAGAAACTTTCCCATTTTGATAAACATACACATAACGGTCTCCCGAACCGGCCTGTTTCACGATGGCGCGATCAGGGATAACGACCCGTTCCTGTGCGCCGAAATCAATCGTTACGCGGGCGAACATACCGGGACGGACCCGCATGTCGCGGTTTTCCAGATGCACTTCCACGGGAAAAGTACGGGTAGCGGCATTGACTGTCGGGTAAATAAGGCTCACCCGTCCGTCGAATGTTTCATCTCCGTATACATCCAGTTTTATTTCTACCGGAGCGCCTTTCCGTATTTTAGTGAAATAAATTTCCGAAATATTCAGCATCAGTTTTACCGGCGTGATCTGCTCTATTATCAGTATGGGCTGCGCACCCGAATACATATCGCCATCGTCATAGTTACGGGCGGTTACAATACCGTTGATAGGGCTTAACAACGCTGTATTCTCCAGGGTATTTTTATAAGACGTCTCTCTCACGTCAAGCGCCATTTTAGCGGCATCCCATTCGGATTTTGAAATGCCCCCGACTTTATAAAGCTCGTCAATCCGCTTAAATTCAACCTTTTGATTTTCGAGTTGAAGTTCAAGTTGCCGCAGGTTTGCAGCATCCATTTGCACCAACTTTCGGCCTTTCGACACCCGGTCTCCAACTTCGACAAATATCCGGAAGATGCGCACAGGCATAGCAGGAGCAATATTATTTTTCGCTTCCGCCTCGACTGTCGCCGTATATTCCTGCGTCTGAGGAACAGATTGCAAATGGACCCTCTCAAGTTTAACAACAGGCTTCTCCTCTATTTTCACAACGTCCGTCTTTTCTTTTTGTCCGGAACATGCAGCCAGCAAGGCCATATTTATCAACACCACTACTACTAATTGAATTTTCTTTTTCATATATACAAAATTAATTTTTCAACATTTAATATGAAACACTACTGCTTCCCAAGACTTGATCCAAATCGGCTTTTGCCGTCAGATAGTCGAAAATAGACTGGTTATACGTAAGTTGAGTCTGTGTCAGGGCGACTTCCGAATCATTCAGTTCCAGAATTGTACCTTTCCCGACTTCATAACGTTTCTGCGCAATCAAACGCCCTTTCTCGGCCTGCATGATGCTCTCTTTATTACTCAAGACCTGTTCCGCACTGGCCGTCATATTATTCAAATAACTTTGAACCTGCATGCTCAACATCCGCTCCGTGTTCAAACGGGTTTCCGCCAACTGGCGAATCCGGATTCCGGCCTGCCTGACTTTCGGTATATTACCTGCCTTAAACAAAGGAATCGTCAACGACAATCCAATCGTAGAATAAGGGAACCATTTATAATCCGCAATCTTAAAATCGTTATTTAGCGATGTATACATATAATTAAATGAAGCGCCAAGCGTCGGCATAAAATTAGTCTTTTGCAGTTCAAGGCTTTGTTTCAGCATTGTCACATTCAAATCCAGTTGCCGCAGATCGGTATTCTCTTCGAGCGAAAAATCTTTCTTATTTAACTCATTTTCAAACAACTGCATTTCATAATCTCTCAGATTACCGACAATATCGAGTTGAATTTCCTTATCAATACCCATTAAAACTTTTAACTGTAATTTTGCCAGATTCACACCGTTACGAGCCGATACCACATTAGGTTCCAGGCTGCGCACCTGAACATCCGCGCGTATTTTATCGTATTCGCTGACTAATCCCTGTTTGAACATCTCGTTCACAACGTTGAAATTAGCTTCCGCCTGCCGGTAACTCTTTTGCAGGACTTCATAGCCGTCCTGCGACAGCAGCAATTGGTAATACGCTTTCGTCACCTGATTTATCATTCCTAACTTTGAAGAACGCGCTTTCTCCAGGGCCAGTTCAACATCCGTTTTTGTCAGGTTGATACTCTTATACAAAGCCGGCGCAAAGACAGGAAGGCTGACCGTCAAACCGCCGCTATACGAATTATCCGTCCCCACCTGTATCGTCTGGCTCTGTCCGCCGAAATCCATTACCATCGTCTGTTTTTTCAGTGTTCGGGAATATGCACCGGACAAGGACACTTCCGGGAAAAGACCCGCATAAACTTCTTCACCCGCACTTTTTTTCAATTCAATCTCCATTCCGGCAACAACGACCGTCGGATTGTCGGAAAGCGCGATGGCAACCGCCTGCTCCAGATTGACCGTTACTTCCCCTGAATAAGCGCCATCCGTCAAACCCGTTTGCAACGTGTCATTCCCGACACCGGCAGAGCCCTCCGCCTCAACAAAGAACGCCACGCCGAAACATAATACGGCGCCTGTAACCCATCTCACCTTTTTACCTGTTAACATCATTCTCTTAATTTTACTTTTTGTACATAACTATCAATACCCTGAATATTGTAACTTCCATATTTACCTTATATTGTAATTTCCATATTTTTTCTTCGCCACAAACTTATCTATAATATCACGCCCGACATCGGTACAGATACCGCGCAAAAAAATAAAAAACACCGTATTATGAACTTCTTCAGAGCTATATCTGGTAAATACATCCGATATGTTCAGCGAATCGCATTTACTGAATTGCCGGTGAATAAGCAAAGATATGATATCATAATTAATATTCGACATAAACACCGATTCTTTTTCTCCACGTTTAAGCAATTCGATAATAATTTCCATAAACTGTTTTTTACCGTCCATCATCAACCGAAAAGCAAACGGGAAACGGTTTATATCTTCCATGAAACATTCGTTTAGCCAGACCGGCTTTTCCCTTAATTTTTCATCACATAACAAGATTATTTCAAGCGCCGTATACGATCCCTTTCTCAACGATTCGAAATATTCGAATAACGGTTCGTACAGCTTATTCAGCATTCCGATAAGCAACGCCTCCTTGTCTTTGAAAAAATCATACAGAGTCCGCTTGGAGACGTTTGCTTTCCGTGCAACATCATCCATACTGACACGTTTTATTCCATTACGGGAAAATAAATCAATAGCCGCAATCTGTATATGTTCTTTCAACGACATACTTTTTAAATTTATATCGCCGGCAAAAGTACGGCGTACGAAGTAAACCCAAAAGGTGTAAGCCGTCACATAATTAGTCAAAATCGAAACCAATATATGTTTTATATCAATTTATACATAAAAAATCAAAAAAAATAATCAGCAAAAAGAAATATCGCTATATTTGCGGACGTAAAAATACATAAACGGCATAAAAACACAAAAAAACTATGTTTGATAAATTTGCAAATTCTTTAACATCGTTGAGAGAAGCGGCTTCTTCGTTCGATAACTATCAAGATGATGTGGTTATTCTGGAATTTGATACCTCATCATTAAATGAACTGAAAAATCTTGTGCCTTCCAATCCGTCCCGTTTTGAAGCGGCGATTTTAATCGGCATATCAGAGGGCGAAATGGAAATACAGATCGATTATGTCACTCATAAAGTGGATAAAAACTCGCTTACATTAATTATGCCTTTCCACATAGCATATTTTGAAAAAGGAAGCAACAATCTGAAAGGATGGGTTTTAGCCATCTCCCAATCATACATGGAGACGTTGCATTATTCCAAACACCGCCCGATCGTTATTTCCTACATAGAATTAAAAAAATACCCTTTGACGGACTTCAACGCCGTCGAATACAAATCGCTTTATTCAAGCCTCGACTTCGTCCGGAGTAAGATACACCAGCATGCACACTTATTCTACAATGAGGTTATAAATACGGCATTGAAAATGTTTTTCCTCGATCTGGGCAATATATATTTAAGCAAAAGAGATCATTTCACCACTCCCTCTCTTTCTCGAAAAGAAGAACTGTTCACCGACTTCCTGAACCTGCTGCGGAAAAATTGCAAAAACCAGCACGAGGTAAAATTTTATGCCGACGAACTTTGCATAACAACGCAATACCTGTCGTCCATACTTAAAGAACAAAGCGGAAAATCTGCCAGTCAATGGATCCAGAACGCGCTTATGGTCGAAGCAAAAAGAATGCTTAAAACGCCACGCATAAATGTTCAGCAGATAGCGAACGAACTGAATTTCCCGGATCAATCAACATTCGGTAAATTTTTCAAAAAACATACCGGCATGTCGCCCATGCTCTTCCGTAAATCGTAAGCCTCGCGGGGAAACCGGAATTGCCGCAGCAGTGTGTGCGCACACACATCAGCGGCAATTACGGTTATTTTTATTAGAAATAAGATTTA
>JAITBC010000427.1 GCA_031283785.1 Tannerella sp.
TTTCGGCGGTAATGGCCTGCCGCAACGTCGTCTGTCCGGTGACCGAAACAATGATATATTCCGTTTGACCGTTCAGCAGGGACGTGGGAAGATACAGATAACACGTCTCGTCGGCCGGATTGGGATACAGCACGGGAACAGCTCCCGAAGTCTCCTTACTGACAGTCGAACCTCCCTCCGGATTTCCGTTATTGCCATTGTTCCCGTTGTTCCCATTCCCGTTATTGCCATTATTCCCGTTACTGCCGTTATCATCACCGTCGTCGTCATCGTCATCACCGTCGTCGACAGGCACAACCGTCACCTCGCAGGTGGCCGTTTTTCCGCCGTCTTCGGTGGTAACGGTAACGGTGGCTGTGCCTGCGGCAACTGCTGTCACCAGGCCTTCGCTGCTTACCGTCGCAATGCCTGTATGGCTGCTGCTCCAGGTCACATTCCGGTTGGTCGCGTCGGCAGGGATTAACACGGCCGTCAACTGCCCGGTTTGCCCAGGATGTAACTCAAGTTGCGTTTGGTCCAAGCCTGCGAATTCCACCGCATATACGGGCGCTGCTACCACAAACCAGACGGTTTTCCTGACATCCTCATACGCGAGTTCTACAACCGTGGTACCCGCTTTTTTGCCGGTAAAAGAACATGTCTCCGCGTCGAAACCGACCACGCTTTCGTCCGTAATGGACGCCCGGATCTCCCTATTCCGCAGTCCGGTGAAAACAAAGTCGGGGAAGACAATCGTATATTTGGGATGGACGGTTTCATTTTCGGACAGATAATACACCTCCTCATCCGTATACAGTTCGACGGCTTTTTCCTTCGGCGTTACCTGTACCTCCTTCGTCGCATAAACCATCCAGGCGCTGCTTCCGTCGTCGTAATACGCTTTGACATACAGCGGTTGCGTCTGCAAACTGTATCCGGTGACGGGAATATCAAAGGTGACATATTCCGCAAATTCCGGGGCATAGTAATTTTTCCCCTGGAAGGATAGTTCTAATTGACTCAAATGTTCAAGATCCGTCACTTTAACACCCACTTGCATACTGTTCCCAACTTCCACATTTTCACCGTTTTCTATACTTATAATCTGTAATTTGGCTTCATCTGTACCGATGGAAGGCTTTTCGGTTTCGTTATCCGATCTTAGTTGAGCCGTGCTCAAACTTAATTTTGGAGATGCCGGAATGGAACTGAAATAATTTGCATGGATACTGCTATTCAACAGATTTCCAATTTTTTCCCCCACTTCCTTTTTATCTACAATGGTCATGTGAAAGCTTCTCATTCCTTCAAAAACAGATACGTTATTTGCTCCGATCAATCCGGCAGACTGACTGGTGTATGGAACTACTCCGTCTGAATCCAGCACAAAATCTTCCATATGGCCATCTACGCTGCAAATTAAAGATAGCAGCTTCGTACAGGCATGTACAACCCTGACATTCCGGTTAGGTAAATCTTTGGATTTCAAATATAAATTGACGTCGTCTATCAGTAACTGTATTTTATTTGAAAAAAATTGAGTATACTTAATCAGATTTATCAAGTCTAATATATTCTCACACAATGTAATATAATTCGCATAATAGGTATCGGCCTCAAACATTTCAGCTACGGCATAAGCATCCAATCCCGGACTGGGGTATGAAGGGAAAATATCCCCCACTATCAAATGGGCATTCAGAGGTGATTCTTTCAGTTTTTCTCCATAGGGCGATTCTCTTAAATCCAATACCGCATCTGTTGGCGTTAATCCATCATGAAGTGTAGCCGGTTTTAAAAAAGCGGAAAGAAAATCATTCATTGAACCATAATAAAGTCCTTCAAACAAACTACCTATAATGGCTTTTTTGTTTGCCTCAGGGGAATAATTACCTTCGGTTGCCACATACAACTGGTAGGTCATATATTCCACCCAGTCTCCCCAGGGCGAACCGTTATGCGGAGTATTAATGGTAATGACTTTGTTTGTAAATCCTTTGTTATAGTTTGCTTCGCTGTAAAAAGAGCCGTAATATTTACCTTCGGCATATCGCAAAATACATCCGCCCATGCTGTGGCAAATATAATCTACCCGGTTGGCCGCATAACCGACTTTTCGCATACAATCCAAATAGTACTGAAAGCTTGATTCTCTTTTGTCACGATCCGATCCTAACAAAACAAAGGCGTTTGTGGCGAATCTCACATTGGGGTATACATCAACGGCTCCTGCAATAATAAATCTGCTTTCTTTTCTGGAAGTTACAGGTATTCCATTACCCTGGAGCGAAAAATTGGTCCAACACTCATTATTGCTTCCCAGTCCGTGCACAAGCATCAGCACCGGCCGTACAATCTCAATATAGCAGTACTCCCGTGCGGTTGTATGGTCGGTGAAAGTGACGTCGAAAACGGCTTTGACAAGGCGGGTCGATTCGTTTTTGTCATCATCGCATCCTGTAAAATCGTCGGGAGCCACATACCAAAAACTGTATTCATCCTGTCCGGCTGTATGGTTCGTGGCTGTCACGGAATTCGCATGGTTTGCTTCATCGCTGTAACGGTCTGTAACCGTGGCCGGCATTACTTTGCCCAACAGTCGCGTATGGTCATACCCTGTTTTCTCATCTTTGAGCGTAAGGGTTATTTTCTCTATAAACCTGGTTCCCGCTTTGGGTGAAACGGATAGATAAATCCGGCTTGTGCCGTCGGCAGATACGCCTTTGGGTTCAGTCTTCAATCTCTCATCGGCGCTGTAATCCCATTTTTTTACAATGTTCAACTGTCCGGTCTTTGTTTCCACAAAAAACGGTGCACTTTCTACATATTGACCTGTTATTCTGTCCCAGATTCGGACTATATAAGTCCCTTCCGTTTCAGGATAAAAAGAACATTGAAAGTTTGCGGTCTTTTCGAGGGGAGCCACGCCGCCCTGTTCCCTGTCGTCCACAACGCCGCCTTCCGTTTGGGAATCCATTAGTTCCAGTTCAACGAAATAACGGTATTCGCGCAGGGCGTCTTCGTGGATAATTTGATAACGCTGGTCCGACGCGATGAACTCATCCCACAATACAATCAGTTCGTTGCCCGTTTTGCAGACAATGTTTGAGTTGTTGGGATAGGATATATGGATACGGCTATCAGCCGGCTGTGTTTCCGGCCGTTTAATGCAAAACTGTACATTCGAAACGGTTTTTCCGGCATTCCGGTCTGTTGCAGAAAGATTGTACACCCCTTCGGCACAATCATTCGGAACGGTTATCCGGCAAGTGACTGTACCTGCTGCATCGGCAGAAACAGGAGCAATGTCAATAGATCGATTGTTCGACAGGCAACTGAACGCAACCTGTCCGTTCGGCGTAAAATTTTTTCCTGTTATTTCCAGCATCTCGCCGGGCTGAAGTTGGGCCTGTGACAGAAGCAGGCTCGGAGCATACAAAATCACGCTGTTGGCAGTCTCGAACGTTTCGCTCAGCAGCACGCTTTTGCCGTCGTTCCGGTTGAAGCGGATGTG